>JAUXIK010000063.1 GCA_030620995.1 Candidatus Aegiribacteria sp. | reverse complement strand
TGCTTGCCACTGATTTCTTTACGATCACCGCAAATTATTTGTATTTCAGCACATGAAACTATTAAATCGAGAAACCAGACTCGAGAACAGCGTCTTTGGGAATCACAATTATACTCTCTCGGATAAAACATTTGTCTGAAGAGTATTCCAGTACGCCTCCGGAATTCTCTAATCTGCAATTATCCCCAATTCGAGCGTTTTTATCTATTATCGCTTTTTTTATCAGGCAGTCTCTTCCAATCCCGAGCAGAGGGAGGTTCTTATCATTGTTTCTGGGATCACGATAGTGTCCCTCCCAGTAATCCGCACCCATGAAGACGCAGTTCTCCATTACAGTTCCGCTTCGAATCTTGCCCCGCAGTCCCACTATGCAATTCCTGAGCTTTACTCCGCTGACATCTGACGCATCGCAGATGATGCTGTTATCTACTTCACAGTTTTCCATTCTCGCTCCGGGTAACGCTCTTGCTCTTGTAAACAGGGGAGAGAAAGAAGTGTACATATCAAAACAGGGGTCAGGCATGGCCATATCCAAATTTGCACGGAAGAAGCTGCTGATGCTTCCAATATCTGACCAGTATCCGTTGAATGGATAGGACAATACATTGAATTCATTTATGGAATCGGGGATAATCTCTTTTCCGAAATCTATAACATCAGGTTCTCTTCCCAGAACTTCCTCAAGCACATGAGGTGAAAACATGTAAATGCCCATACTTCCAAGGTAGGGCATTTCATCAGTCAGTCCCTTCTGGGTACTTGTAAGCTGCGGCAGATCAGCCGGAGAAGGCTTTTCTCTGAATTCAGTAACAACACCGTCTTTTCCCACTTTCATGATACCAAGTGACGGGGCTTCAATTGCCGGTACCGGCTTGGTGGCGATCGTTATGTCAGAGCTATTTCTGATATGATATTCCGCAAATTTATTAAAATCCATTCTGTACAACTGGTCGCCGGACAGAATCAGCACCAGATCGGGGCATAGATTCCTGATGTATTTCAGACTCTGCCTGACAGCATCAGCGGTTCCCTGGAACCATTCCCTGTTTTCTTCCGTCTGCTCTGCTGCCAGTATGGAAACAAAACCCTCTGAAAATCTGTCAAATCTGTACGTCCGTGCGACATGCCTGTTCAGGCTCTCACTGTTGTACTGTGTAAGAACGAGAATATGTCTGATTCGATCATTAATACAATTGGAGATTGGAATATCGATGAGCCTGTATTTCCCGCCGATAGGAACCGCAGGTTTGCTCCTGTCTCGAGTAAGAGGAAAGAGTCTGGTTCCCTTTCCGCCTCCGAGTATTACTGCAACAATTCTACTCATAGCCCCCTCCTTCATATGCTCTCTGGAAATAGAACTCCGCGGGAAGAATGAGTCAAGAACCATATTACTGCCAGATCAAACGAAATATTAAGTTTTATTAAATCATTTCTTGACAATCCTAAAGATTTCATTATATATTTTTTAACATTCAGGAGGTTCAATATGGATATTGGAAACGCAAGGTGTCCTGACTGCAACAAACCTATGATGCCGATTGCCTGCAAGTGCAGCATCTGTGGAATACGGATGGAGGGTAATTTCACCGTCTCGATACTCTCCCAGCTGCCGCCGGATGACCAGGCTCTTGTTATTGCTTTCATGCATAGTTTCGGGTCCATCAAGAAGATACAGGACTTGCTCGATGTCAGTTATCCTACCGCCAGGGCAAGAATCGCGGAAGTAATTAAAAGACTTGACTCAACCATGAATGTGCCGGATGAACAGGAGAATGAAATTCTCGAGAAACTCGAACGGGGAGATATTTCCTTCGAAGAAGCAATGGAGAACCTCTAAAATGCCTGCATGGATACTTCTGCTCAGAATACGCAATTTCCTGATACCCATTCCCTGGTTCATAATATGAATATTTCCACTGCCTTTTATTCTCATTACATCGATAATTGGATATCTGGCCAGACTGAGCGGGTTGAAGAACTACATTTTTCGTCTTCTAAGTGAATCATGGAGGATTCTGATGCTGATCATATGTATGCATGGAATCGAAGTACGGGTGGACACGGAAAAAGAGAATATTCTTTTAAAATTTATCTAGACTCGGATTAAGTGAAAGGAGTGGACAATGGAAAACAGTTCACAGAAAAAGATTCTGGAAATGCTCTCGGAAGGCAAGATTACCGTAGAAGAGGCCACAGCACTTCTCTCCAGGCTTCAGAATACTGACAGTGACACGGACGAATCCAGCTTCGAGAAAGATCAGGAAAGTAGAGGAAAAACTCCGAAGTACCTGCGGGTTCTGGTTGATTCAGCGGACGGGGACAAGGTAAATGTCAGAGTACCTCTGAGTCTGATAAAAACAGGGATCAAGCTCTCCGCGCTTATTCCAAACAAAGCGGTCTCTCAGATAAGCGATCAGGGTTTTGATCTTTCACAGATATCGAAGCTTTCCGGTGATGAACTTATCGAAGCTCTGAGGGAATTACAGGTCGATGTCGACAGCACCGATGGTGACAAGGTAAGGGTTTTCACCGAATAAAGCAAAGAGAAGGTAACATGAAGATAGCTCTTGCCGGAAAACCCGGCTGCGGTAGATCGACTCTTTTCAAAGCTCTTGCAGGATCCGCAGACGTAGATACCGGAAAACCGCTTACTGTTCAGGTGCCGGATGATCGGCTCGATTTTCTTACCGATATTCATATGCCGGAGAAAAAGATAAACGCAACAGTAGTATTCTACGATGTCCCTTCCCCCTCGTTCTCTCCGGGGAACATGGCAGTCATGAGAAACGCTGCTGTTATAATTGTTGTTATTGACAATTACGCTCTGGGTGATCTTGAAGCGGATTTCTCGGAGGTGGAGTCAGAACTCATTCTCTCGGATATGACCATAACCGAAAAAAGACTGGCGCGGATGCGTAAGGAAAGCAGGGGCAAATCCAGGGAGGCGGTTCTTCTTGAGCGGATACTTGCTCATATGGAAACAGGACAACCACTCAGAACAGCAAGTCTTGACAGTAATGAACTCGATCTGCTCTCTCCGTACGCTCCTCTTTCTCTTAAACCTCTTCTGGTTGTTCCAAACAGGATGGGGGAACCTGTAACCCCGGAAAATACTCTTCACGAAGGAGTATTGTCTCATGGAGCTTCCCTTCTTCCAATAGACGCAGGTCTGGAACTTGAACTGACTGAAATTGAAAGCGATGACCGGCAGGAATTTCTGGAGTCCCTGGGCTACTCCTCGAGCGGTCTTTCCCGCCTGATAAGAGAGAGCTATTCCGCACTCGATCTCATAGTCTTCTATACGATCGGAAAGGATGAAGTCAGGGCCTGGCCCTTAAGACAAGGGGCAACAGCTCCTGAAGCGGCAGGAAGCATTCACTCTGATTTTGCCAGAGGTTTCATAAGAGCGATCGTAATGCCCTACGAGCTCTATCATGAATTTCCTGACAGGACAATATTGAAAGACAGGGGTGAATTGCGGATTGAAGGGAAAAATTATGTTGTTCAGGATGGCGACATTATAGAGATACGCTTCAATGTCTGAAAATCAAGGTTAACCTGGAACTCGCTTTACTCTGCTCATGGTTACTTTTCGCCATTCGTGTACGATCTGGCTTACTTCAGCCGCTCCAAGAAGAATCACGCACTCCCAGTAAAGCAGGAAGAACGTTGCCATAAGTCTGGCCATTGATCCGTAAACTACTCCCCATCCGGGATGACCGATAATCCATAAATAGGTCTGAATTCCAAGCCAGGTAAATACAGTGGCAATTACTGTAGCAAGAAATGCCTGACCCCTGCCTATTTTCCTGTTCGGAGCAGCCAGAAAGAAAGTGAAAAAGAGCAGCATTGTAAATGTTATGCCGAGAATCTGAGCCATTCCCCCACCGGTCAGGTGTCCTATAAGCGGCCAGTGTGATACGATATCACCAAGAGGGCTGTCAACGACCAGCCTCGCCATTGTTGAAAAGATAACCGCTGATATAAAACAGACCGCTACAAGAAGCGCCAGGACAAAATCATACAGCTTTCCCAGGACGACATTCCGCCCTTTAGAAACTTCGAAGATCTTATCAAACGCTGTTCGAATAGTGCCAAACAGTCTGCTTACAAGCCAGAGAAGAAAGAGAAAACCGATTATTCCCGGAATACCGGCATTTCCTGAAGATATCGCACTCTCTATTTCATTTCTTGTAGATACAGGGATAAGGGGATTCGCGGTATCAAGCCAGTTCTGCAGCCCCTGCTGCAGTTCGACATCCCTCTGAAGAGCAATCCCGCTTAACATCAGAATCATCAATCCAAGCGGAATAGCTGTTATCAGGACATTGAATGAGATAGCGGCAGCAGAGAAAAATACGCTGTCATCATTCCATTTATTGTACAGCCGTCTTCCAAAGAATCTGAGAAAAATCCAGGATCTGAAAAGCAATCGTCTGGAAGGTTTTGCTAGATTCCGAAGCCAGCAAAGGATTCTATTCCGTAGATTCAGAATTATTCCACCGTTACACTCTTGGCGAGATTCCTGGGTTTGTCAACATCACATCCCCTGCTTACCGCAATGTGGTATGACAGAAGCTGCAGAGGAATCACAGTCAACAGCGGCACGAGCATATCAGATGTTTCAGGTACCCGTATCACCCAGTCGGAAACCGATTCAATATCGATATCTCCCTCCGTGGCAATTGCGAGTACTCTGCCATGCCTTGCTTTTACCTGCTCAATGTTCGAAATCACCTTGTCATATGCAGCGCCTTTTACGGCAATAACTGCAATAGGCATCATTTCATCAATCAGAGCAATCGGGCCATGTTTCATCTCAGCGGCGGGATACCCTTCCGCATGAATGTAGGATATCTCCTTGAGCTTCAATGCGCCCTCGAGCGCGACCGGATAATTAACTCCCCGCCCCAGATAGAGGAAATTATTAACGTATGTGAATTCTCTGGCTATTTCCGCGATTTCACTGGAGTTTTCCAGGATCTTCGCTACTTTATCCGGTATGGCTATGATCTGCTGAGCAAATTCCAGTCCCTGTTTCCTGTTCAGAAAGTTCCTTGCCCGGCCAAACGCCAGAGAAATCAAAGAAAGGACCATAACCTGCGAAGTGAAAGCCTTTGTTGAGGCAACTCCAATCTCCGGGCCGGCGTGGATGTATACTCCGGCATCGGTTTCCCGAGCGATAGTTGAGCCAACAACATTAACAATACCCAGAGTCCTGCATTTCCTCTTTGCGGCCAGTCGGAGAGCTGCAAGCGTGTCTGCTGTCTCACCGCTCTGGCTGATAACGATCATTACAGTGCCTGGCGTTAGAACAGGATCTCTATATCTGAATTCTGATGCGTACTCCACCTGTACTGGAATTCTGGAAAGCGCTTCTATCAGGTACTTTCCGATCAGCGCGGCATGCCAGGAAGTGCCACAGGCAGTTATGACTATTCTGTCTATTGATCGCATCTCTTCTTCTGACATGTTCAATCCGCCTAGATGAGCTGTTCCCTGTTCAAGATCAAGCCTGCCTCTGAACGCATTCGAGAGGGACTCTGGCTGACTGTATATCTCCTTGAGCATGAAGTGGGTGTATCCGTTCTTCTCGATTTCAGAAATATCCCAATCCACGTACTCAATTCTCTCACGGATGAGCGATGGATGGCCGTTATCCGATGATATACCCTTGAGATCTATTTTTATGACCTCGCCCTCCTCAAGGTAGATGACATCGCGGGTGTGGGAGATAATCGCGGCTACATCACTGGTTACGAAATACTCACCATCTCCTACACCGGCGACAAGAGGGCTTCCGTAACGGGCAGCAACGAGAGTATCGGGTTCATCCGCAGACAGAACTACAACACCATAAGCACCATGCACCCGTGCGAGTGCGTCCTTTACGGCAGTGAAAAGATCCTTGCCCTTCCCGACTTCCTGACTTATCAGCATAGGTAATACTTCTGAATCCGTATCAGTTTCGAAGTGTACTCCTGCTTTCTGGAGTTCTTTTCTGAGAGCTTTGTAATTCTCTATGATCCCGTTGTGAACCACGGAAATCCTCCCTGCCTCATCAGAAAGAGGATGTGCGTTCCTGTAGGATGGTTCTCCATGTGTTGCCCACCGTGTATGAGCAATTCCGACTGTAGATGATGCAGCATTTCCCGGATCGATTGCTTCAAGTTCGCTTACGCGTCCCTGGCATTTCCTGCAAACGAGTTCATCGGGCAGCTGGAGAGCATATCCCGCTGAATCGTATCCTCGGTACTCAAGCCGTTTTAACCCTTCGAGGAGCACTTCCCTTGCAGGTTTGCCGCCAACATATCCGACTATTCCACACATATATTCTCCATTACTTTCCTGAAAGACCGGAAATCCTTTTCAATTGTTTCTCTGCTCGCGTTCTCCGCGATAAATCTGACCACAGGTTCTGTACCGGATGGTCTTATATGCATCCAGCCTTTCTCTCTTATGTACCATAGACCATCCCGGATATCATCAGCCTGACCATACTCCCTCTTGAAGCCTTCGACTGCCAGATCAAATTCCCCGGTCAGAGGGATTTTATATTTAAACATCGTATAAGATGGAAAGCTGTCGACCCAGTATCCGACGGTTGCGCCCGGATTGCTTCTCAGAAATGATATTGCGCAGGCCATTGCAACACCGCTGTCACGCCCCGCATGACAAACCCTGTCGATTACTCCGCCATTCCCCTCGCCGCCTATCAGGGCATCCCGAAGTTCCATTTCCTCGACAACATTCACCTCTCCGACCGGACTGCGAAATACCCGGCAGCCATGTCTTTCCGCGGCGTCTTCAGCAAGCCTTGAAGTAGAAAGATTGACAACAGCATTTCCAGGCCTTGAAGCAAGCACATAGTCTATTGCCAGGGCAACAGTATAATCCTCTCCGATAATTCTGCCGTTATCATCAACTATTGCGAGTCTGTCCCCATCCGGATCGAAAGCAAATCCAATGTCCGCTCTCTCTCTGATAACCGCTTCTGACAGCTGTTTCAGGCTGTTCATATTCGGTTCGGCAACTCTGGGAAAATCACCCTCCTGCGTCATGAATGGATTTATAACAACAGAATCGATCCCAAGTTCCTCCATAAGTTCGACTGCGAATTCGGCGGCCGCTCCACCGGTAACATCAAGAACAGCCTTAAATCGTTTCCCCTGCGAAACTATCCAGGGAATATCGAGTATTGTTTCAATGTGCCTCCCTATGGATCCGGGCCGATCAGACGGAATTCCTACAGACCTGTAATCGACCCAGTTCACCTCTTCATCAAGTATTTTCATAAGTTGGGTTCTATCATCACTTCGAAGGAAAACGCCATCAGAACCAATAAGTTTCAGAGCGTTCCATTCCCCTGGATTGTGGCTGGATGTAATGGAGATGCCTCCACGGACAGAATCATCCATTGCTTCAAGCTGAACAGTTGGTGTCGGCACAATTCCCAGGTGAAGAGGATTGCATCCAACGGCCATAAGACCTGCTGATACAGCGGCTTCAACAGCGGGGCCGCTTTTTCGCGTGTCACGACCGATAACGATGTTTCCTCTGCCTGCGAGTACGCCGAAAGCGGAAGCGAATTCTGCAGCATTCCTGACAGTCAGAGATCTGCCGAATATACCTCTGATGCCGGAACCGCTAATAATTGGTTTCATAAATTATCCCTGACAAATTGACTGGAGCCGGCGAACGGAATTGAACCGTTGACCTGCGCATTACGAATGCGCTGCTCTGCCAGCTGAGCTACGCCGGCTCCGAAAACAGAGATATTAATGGTTAACATTAATAACGTCAACGATCTCAGAAGATGGACTCCTCACTTCCGAAAATACTGACTGGAAATGTAATGCAGAACTGCGAGTTGCCCAGATCGGTTTCGGCAGCAGGATAGACGGTTGATTCCAGTCCATCAATAACCGCATTATCTGTCTTCAGGTCAGCAAAGCATCGTTTGTATTCCAGCCTTCCTGAAATCGGTCCCACAAGGACGACCTCAGCGCCGATTGCGAAAGCAAAACCTGCAGCACTTCCATCAGCTTCCACATACTCCCCGAAATCGTCAGAACCTCTGTACTTACCGGTGATAAAGACTCCTCCGGCTCCGGCAAAAACAGAAAATTCCTTCATGAGATGATAGTTCGCCAGCGGCATAATGGAAATGAGAAAAGCACTGAGTTCACCATCCCATTCAGCCGGGCCGGAATCCTTCCAGAAATACTCTCCCGATACTCTGAAATCCAGAATTCCAGGAGCATCGATATCTACAGCGAGACCCATTGTTGTCCCCGGTGTCAGAAATCTTTCTCCATAGCCGGCATCCGAAGGCTCAAGATTTGAGATTATAGGGCCTGTGCTGACGGAAATTCCGTCAGATGCAGCACTGTCGGACACAGTTGACAGAAGAACACCGAGTGTTGCTGCAATCAGAGTCAGCTTCATTATCCATCTCCTTCTGAAAACTCTTTCCGGATATGATTCAGCAATCCGCCATCCGCAAGAATCGAGAGCATCTCAGGAGGAAGAGCGGGAAAATCAAATGCTCTGCTTCCTATTCTGATGATGCCGCCCGCAGGATCAACTTCAACTTCGTCTCCTTCATTATAGGCTTCAACCGCTTCAGGACTCTGTACAAGAAGAAGACCCTGATTTATCGCGCTTCTGTAGAATATCCTCGCAAATGACCTGGCAATAATCGCTGAAACGCCCACGTATCGAAGGCCAAGCGAGGGCTGTTCTCTGCTGGATCCGCATCCGAAATTTTCTCCCGCGATTATGATATCTCCTGGTTTTACTGACTTCGCGAAGGCGGAATCAAGATCCTCCAGCAGATGCTCGCGGATTTCAGGGCCTGTGGAACAGGTGTATGTATATTTACCCGGAAAAAGCAGATCGGTATTGATATCATCCTGTTTGTAACAAAACACTTTCATTACAGCACCTCCCGGGGATCTGTGATTCTACCGGTTATGGCGGACGCTGCAGCCGTCTCCGGACTGGAGAGGTAAATCTCGGCATCCTTCTCGCCCATTCGACCCTTGAAATTCCTGTTTGCTGTTGACAGACACTTCTCGCCAGGCGCCAGTACCCCCTGGTGAGCACCAAGACAGGGACCGCAACCTGGAGGAAGTATCACCGCTCCGACTTCAATAAAGTCCTGAATAAGTCCCATTTCCATGGCTTTCAGGTACTCTTTTCTGGACGCCGGACCGACAAGCAGTCGAACATCGCTGTGAACGGTATGCCCCCGAAGAATTTGTAAAGCGGCTTGAAAATCCTCTACGCGTCCATTCGTGCATGTTCCAATAAACACCTGATCTATTCCGGTCTCCGGAAGCTCTGTAATCGGAATTACATTATCAACCTGGTGCGGACAGGCAACCACAGGAACTATATCCGCAAGATCGTATTCAAACGATTTTGTGTACTCCGCGTCGTGATCGCTCCAGAGTGCCGCGCTGCTGTCAATTCCCACGGTTTCCAGGTATCTGTTAGTTACCGAATTGGCCGGAAATGCGGCTATTTTGGCGCCCATCTCGATTCCCATATTGGCGATTGTCATTCTATCGCAGATCCTCAAACCGGCAACTGCGGGACCATTGAATTCCACAGCCATGTAATTCGCTCCACCGGCTCCGATATCACCGATAATTGTAAGAATAAGATCTTTTGCAGATACTCCGGCAGTAAACCCGCCGGTGATATCAATATTTATCGTTTCAGGTACTTTAAACCATGTTTTACCGGTTATCCAGATACCTGCTGCCTCCGTCCGGTCTATGCCTGTCGCGAAACAGTTGAATGCACCGTAGGTACACGTATGACTGTCACTGCCGACAACAATTGATCCTGGTTTGACAAGCCCCATCTCCGGCAGAACCTGGTGACATATACCCGTCCCGATATCATAGAAATGTTTGATATCCTGCTCCTGGACAAATTTTCTGATTTTTCTGTGACCGACTGCAATCTTGCTTGAAACAGCGGGGATGACATGATCAAGTACGATGGCAAGTTTATCCGGATACCGGACTTTACTGCCGGGAACTGTTGCTTCGAATTTTCCGATTATCGCGGAACTGTTATCGTGCGTAAGTACATAATCAGGTTCCACGAATATGATCTCCCCCTCCCGAACCTTTTTACCGGCAGCACGGCTAAGGATTTTCATCGCGAATGTTTCACCCATGATTCAGAAACCCTTCATCAAATAGTAACGCACCTGCAGTAAATCTATTCATTATAGTATGAATTATACTACTGGTTCCTGGAGTAGTAACCCCGCCCCGGAAAAAAACATTCCCGGTGAGAGGATCAGATGAGATCAATTACAGGAAAAGAAAATATTGAGGATTCATGCGCAAATATACTCACGGATGAATCCAACCTGGCCGGAGCATGGTGCGACAGAGCTGCCTGGCCTGAAACTGCGGAAGAAGCACAGGCATTCATACAAAACTCCGCGAAAGATGGAATTTCCATAACGGTCTCGGGAGGACTTACAGGAATAGCAGGAGGCGCACTGCCTGAAGGAGGCGCAGTTGTCTCAACATCATGCATGAAAAAGATGGAATATGATGATAATGAACTGATTACCGCAGAAGCAGGAGTAACGATCGAGGAACTCCACCGATTCATTTCATCTACGGCCGGGGAATTCTTCTACCCGCCGGACCCGACCGAAGAAACCGCTTCTATCGGTGGCACTATCGCCACGGATGCATCGGGCGCAGACAGTTTTCTCTACGGTTCAACAAGAGAATGGATCAGAAAGCTCGAACTTGTTCTCCCCTCGGGAAAACTTCTGGAGATCGAAAGGGATCAGTACAGATTTGAAGGTTTAACCTGCAGGCACCCTGATATCGGAACTCTGATTCTGCCGGAACTGGGCAGAAAACAGCCGGGAAAGAACGCTGCCGGATACTGCATGCATCCCGACATGGATCTGATTGATCTGTTTATCGGCTCTGAGAGCACACTGGGACTGATAACCAGAGCCTGGCTGAAGCTCGCTCCGGTTCCGTCTTTCCTGTTCGATCTGGCAGTCTTCCCTGAGGATTTCACATCCTTCTGGAATCTGTTTGAAAATCTATTGAATGCCGGCAATTCGCTGAGGATAAGAGCAATTGAAATGATGGATGACCGCTGCATCGATTTCATCCGGTCTCATCCTGGAGACTTCCCTCTCCCTCCTGAGAATGCCCATTGCGCGCTTCTTCTAAGAGCAGAAGCATGTAATGACGACCAGCTGGATGAAGCGCTGATTACTATGGAAGACTTACTGGATAAATCAAACGTAAGTTCAGAGACAGCGTGGGGTGGTTTTGAACCTTCCGAACAACAGAGAATACGCGATTTCAGACATGCTCTGCCGGAATCCGTGAATCACCTGATATCGGAGGCGAGAAGGGAATGTCCATCCATCCACAAACTGGGTTCAGATGGAGCTGTGGAACCGTTAAAACTCAGGGAGTACTATTTCAGAACAAGAAGTATTCTGGAAGAAAAAAATCTGCCTTTTGTTATTTTCGGACATGCAGGACAGGGGCATATCCACGCAAACGCGCTTCCGCACAACCTTGAGGAACTTGCGCTTGCGGAGGAAGCCATGCTCGAAATCGCGGCGGCGGCGGTTGAAATGGGTGGAACAGTCTCCGCGGAACATGGTCTTGGAAAACTGAAGATCAACTTACTGCGCATTATGTATACCGACAGGGAAATCGAGGCAATGGAATCGATCCGACGGACTGTCGATCCGGAATGCCTCTTCGCGCGGTCACTGAAATTCTGATGAAAGAATTATCCGGAAGCATAAAAGTCGGAAAAAAGCTGAGACAGGAAAAGGATCGATTCCAGGCTTTTTCAGTCCAATGTGACGAACCGGCTGACGCAGTCCGTATCGTTGATCAGCTCACGGATGAATATCGACTGAAGAAAGCATCTCATCTGAGCTGGGCTCTCCGTCAGGAGTGCAGCAACTCCATACGGGAAATAAAGAATGATGGCGGAGAAAAAGGCGCGGGAAACTGTATACTGGACATAATGCGCAAAAAGAATGCCGTGAACACCCTTGTGCTCGTTGCAAGATGGTACGGCGGCAGACACCTCGGAGGACTGCGGTTCAGGATTTACAGGAAGCTGACAGCAGACATCCTGAACTAAAACATTTGGGGTCGGGCCTCAAAACTTAGCATTCTTAACATTTGGGGTCAGGCACCGCATTCTGCATTTCAGTCTTATTTACACTGTAATTGCCGTCATCCGGCACCCGGGATTATCTTTAAAATACTACGCAACCTCTGACCGCTGTGAAATCACCAGTTGTAATCCTGTAGAAGTAACAACCACTGCTCAGACCTTTAGCGTTCCAGACCACGGAATGATCGCCTGACGGCTGAACGCAATTCACGATAGTCTCTTGAAGACGGCCCTGAATATCGTAGATCTGAAGAAGCACATCCCCCGGTTCATTCAGGACGTAGCTGATTGTTGTCTCCCTGCTGAAGGGATTTGGATAATTCCGGGAAAGTACCACTGGTACTGCTGACTGATCGCTTGAAACGATACCCGAAGGTTCAGGTGTTCCAACAGAGAAGTAAACATCGAATTCAGGATCGGACCGGTTATCCGACCATGCAACATACGCTGTTCCATCAGATGTCATAGCCAGACATGCCAGCATCTGAGTGAGTAGAGTTTCGTTATCATTTACTTTAATATCATTGGAAAAACTCTCGAATCCATTGTCGCTGAAAGAGAAGTAAATGTCAGGATAATCAGGCCAGCCTTCATTCCGATGATCATACCAGGCAACCCCAATGTAATCGTTTCCAGCCGCGATGGATGGTCTGTACTGAACAGATATACCCGAGGCATCATCATTTATCCTGATATCAGGCAGGAAAGTTACGCCGTTATCGGTGCTTTTGCATCCATATATATCGATGTTATTATTTCCCGTGTCGTTTCGATGATCCCTCCAGGCGATGCAGACATCACCGTTTTCGGCTACAGCAAGGCTTGGTGAGAACTGTGTTACATCAGTGGTGCCGGTATCGTCAACACGCACATCGGTGCCAAAAGAAACACCTGCATTTATACTTCTGTCAAAAAATATATCGTAGTTCCCGTTACGGTTGTCGTGCCACGCAATGTAGATTTCGTTATCAGGTCCAATTCCTATCGTCTGAGAGCTGGGATTACCGCTTCCGGAATCATCGACTATCACAGGATCCTGAAAAGACAAACCACCATCAGTACTCACGGCGCAGTAGATATGAAAAAACGGATTCGTACCGTCATAAAAACTGACGACGATTCTCCCTTCAGAATCCACTGCAATGCCTGCAAAAAAATTGGCATTTACGGACGAATCCCAAACGGGTGTATCGGTCGAGAATGTTTCACCGCCATCTGTACTCCAGCTTATGTATATGCGAAAATCATCATTCGACCCTGCACCGGTTCTGTTGTCATGCCATGCAACATAGATCGTTCCATCAGCTCCTATGCAGACAGTCGGTGAATCTGTTCCTCTTCCATACGGAAGCGGGTCATTCACCATTACGGAGGTTCCGAACGATCCTCCTCCATCCGTGCTCATTGCAGAATAGATGTTGGGAAGCCCGCCGGAACGGTAATCACTCCATACAACGCATACAGTATCGCCGGATGCGGCTATGGAATGCATCCCTGATGTAAAATATATTGCCTGCTGGCCGGATGTATAATCATTCACAGTTATGTTGGAACTAAAATGAGTTATAACCAAAAGTTGTGGATGGAGGTAAATGAGCGTATCCTTCTAGGGTAACCTAAACCCGTCCTCGAAGTGAGGACAAAAGGAGGACACGCTCATGAAGAAGAATAAACTTTCAGAACTGAGAAGTCGAGTAGAAGATGAGTCAAGAAGTGCGCTTGATGAGATATTGCGAGAGGGAGCCAGGCGGATGCTGCAGTTAGCCATAGAAGCTGAGGTTGCTGATTACATCGAGAATCATAAGGAAGTTCTCGATGAATCAGGACATCGTCTTGTTGTCCGTAATGGTCATCTTCCCGCCCGTGTAATTCAGAGTGGAGCTGGCCCGATTCCGCTTCAGCAGCCACGCATTCATGACAGGCGCGAGGGAGAGAAGTTCAACAGCAGTATTCTACCGCCCTACATGCGGAGATCTCCCAGCATTGAGGATCTGATACCGCTGCTTTATCTGAAGGGAGTTTCCACGAACGCTTTCGGAGAAGCATTGGTATCAATCTTGGGTCCACAGGCCATTGGTCTTTCACCGAGTACGATCTCCCGCCTGAAAGAGGTGTGGGAAGAAGAATATCTGGAGTGGAAAGATCGTGATCTCAGCGGTAAGCACTACGTTTACTTCTGGGCTGACGGTGTTTACTTCAATGTTCGTCTCAATTCAGACAGGCCCTGC
>JAUXIK010000098.1 GCA_030620995.1 Candidatus Aegiribacteria sp. | reverse complement strand
CGAAGTATTCCGCCAGTGTCTTTTCCTATGACAACAATATGTATGACATTCAGGAAAGCCTGGGCGCATACGCGCCGGATTACATGGCATTTGTTTCTGAAAAGGGAAATGCAACAGCAACATATGTTGATTCAATCTGGAAATTCGGCCGCGGCCTTGATGACGATCCATACGGAGACGCGATATGGGGAATTATTACCGGATACGATGTTACCGATGCTCTAAGGATTGCTACAGGGCCTGAAGGATTCGATGTAAAAACAGTTCTGGGTGGAACATTAAGCTGTGATTTGAGTCATTTTCCTCAAGGTATTGCCACAAGCGAAAGCACTTACGGACTCTATTATACCAAGGCATTGAACGATCCCAATACAGTTATGCACACCGACGGTCCGACGGACAGAACGGAATGGCTTGTAGGCTGCCTGAATGCCGATACAGTTGATATTTTCGTCACAAGCGGACACGGAGCTCACTATCAGTGGCAGATGCACTATCCGACTACAGGTAACGAAGGTTATTTCAGGTCGTCTTCTTCTGGCCAGGCGTATGGTCTTGCTCATTCAGGTACTGAATTTGATATTAACTCGACTAATGCGAAGATATTCTTCGGCCTTGGGAATTGCCAGATCGGCAAGATAGTCAATAACTATTCGATGGCTCCGGGATGGCTGCATACCGCCGGAGCTTATTTCTATACCGGTTATGTGATAAATGAAGGTTCTTACAGTCAGCAGCACGGAGGAACCAAGGCGTATTTCGAACGTCAGGTTCACTACACCTGGCCTCAGGCGTACTATCTTGCGAATCAGACTCTTTACTACGATAAGGTTAATGGTGTACCCGGAGCGGGAGGCGCGCCTGATCTGAACGGTTCCGCAATGTACGGAGATCCGGCAATGGAGGCAAGGGTCGCTGACGTTGGTGTTTACGATGAGCTGCTCTATACTGAAGAAGTACTTATTGACAGTTCAGGCTCACCATGGCAGGTCACCGTAAAAATTACGATGAATATCGAGGGAACTCCGGGGTATACCAGTAAATGGGGCAACCGGAGTCCGATTGTTCTTCTTCCCTTCAGGGCGGAGGACATTACAGTGGTAAGTCATGACTGCAAGGACGTTGAGGTTACTGATAATTTTGCTCTGCTCTACATCTGGAGTCAGGGTGAACCAGCACTGACGGAGGGAACGACCAGGGAAGTTGTATTTACATGCAATCCTCTTACGGGAATAAGCGGTGGCGACGTACAGGTTTTCACCGACTGCAACCTCGCAACCAGCCCGAATCCGTTCTCCGGTTCGACTGTCATTTCGTTTGATCTTCCTGAACAGATGCCTGTTACGCTTGAGATATTTGATATCTCCGGAAGACTTGTGGATACGCTGATCAACGACACAATGCAAGCTGGAACCAATACGGTAACATGGGGCGGGAACGTAGCGAATCAGGTTCCCAGTGGTATCTATATATGCCGACTGGTGGCCGGATCCGGTAATTACACAACAAGAGTAGTACATCTTAGATGAGTACCGGATTAAACTGTAAGCCGGTAAATCTATCAGCCCGGATAATCATTATTTCTGTCATTCTGCTGTCTCTTTCCGTAGAAACAGCAGGAGACGGATATGCTGATGAATCACGACAGTTTGATTATGAATGGGTTCTGATCGATTCGATCAACGCTTCGATAAGGATTCCCACCGGTGATAGATGTGTGATCACTTACATGAATGATACGGGAACACTGATGTTCGAACCGCCGGAAGACGGTTTGACAAGCATGGCTCAGGCCGCTGTGGACAGAGCTCCTGAATGGATACAGATAGATCTGGCAGACAACCTCTCGAGGCTTTCCGATTCCTACCAGGATATATATGCTGACATGATTCTGGAGGCCTCTGATCCACATGTTGATGAGATAATCTTTGAAATAGCTCATCTGGCGCCGCAGGTGCTGGGCAGCAGCTTCTTTTATCCGGAAGTTCTTGCATTCAATGTATCACTGCTGTACGATACGGACGAACATCTGGCCTATGCCGACATAATTGATTACGGCACTTCACTGACCGGCGGAGACTATTACTCGACTATCGAATACAGGATTTACGAGGATCCAGACACACTGACTTTTGAACTGCCGCGGGAAATCTACTACTGGTTTGTAGTTCATCCGAAACTGCACAAAGAGAGACCGGACTATATCAATCCGGCAACAGGGGGGCATGCGGATCCCCCCACCGGTGTTTTCTGGAGGGATTATCTGTTTAACCACGCGGATAGTGGATATCCTCTGCTGAAGGATTCTCTTTCTGTCTGCAGCACTCTCTGGAACTGCAATGTGAGCAGTCTCGACAACGGAGCTATAGGGGCTATTACAGCATGGGTCACAACGGTTATGCGGTTCGAATCCTACCCTCACCACAACCAGCCTGTCAGGATATATCATCTGCATAGAGGAACCTGCAGTGTTCACTCATATCTTACTGCTGCCGCGTCAAGAACAGCTCTCATACCTGCAACGATTTCAGCAATGTACAGAGATAATCATAAAATCAATGAGTTCTGGGAGAGGGAATGGATAGCCTGGGAACCGGTGGGAACACATATAAACAATCCCAGGGTTTACGATCCCGGCTGGGGCTGGGATATAGCCTGTGTATTTGACTGGAGAGGAGACGGCTTTACCTGGAATGTGACGGAACGGTATACCGATGTCTGTACTCTGTCGGTCAACGTAACCGATCTTATTGGAAACCCTGTAGATGGAGCCTGCATAGTACTTAACAGCAATGGCAGTCCGGGTCCACGATGCCTTGTGGACTACACGGCAAGTTCAGGTACAGGTCAATACCTCTTTGGTGACAGTCGACCGCTTTACATTATGGTAACAAGTCCCATAGGGAATTACCCCGCATCGGGATATCACACCATTACGACTTCAACCGGTATTGGCCAGCACTACACGATAGATGTAACCCTTCCGGGAGAGGTTGCCTGGCTGGATCTCTCACCCGATACGTTACCCGACCCGCCTTCTGATAATTACAGGCTTGTAATTGAATTCGATACTCCGGGCGAAACCGTATACGGCAAGAACCTTGATGATATGGATGTATATTCTGAAACGTACACTACGGGAAACGTTGATTTCTTTATTTGTGACGAAAGCAGCTATTCGGATTACATAGGCGGCAATCCGTTTGAGGGATTTGAGATAGCGGAGGATACCTGTTCCAGGGCTGTGGATTTCATTATTCCTTCAGATGAACAGTACAGTTCTGTTATATCGAACGAATCATCTCTCAACGTAACGCAACGCGTTAACGTGACAGCCTATCTGTATGTTGATCAGACAGGGATTACCGAACAGACGGAGACCGGCGGGGCTTCACCACTGTGTTTCCACGGTGTTTATCCCAACCCATGTACTTCATCAGCTTCAATATCCTTCTATCTGGGTGGCCTTTCAGCAACCGATGTACGAATTGAAGTATATGACATGCACGGAAGGATAATCTCTGTCCTGAATGATGGTCTGCTGATTCCGGGAAATCACGTTGTTTTCTGGGATGGAATGGATAAAAGCGGCACCCCTGCTCCCTCAGGTGTTTATTTCTGCAGGGGTATTACGCAGTCAGGCGGTTCCGCTTCCTCAAGATTGGTTCTGCTTCGGTAATAAAGAAGCGATCAGACAGGAGTTATAGTGAGAGCAGAATTGCCGTGATAATAAACCTCTATGGAGACGATACCAAGGTTTTGCTTATTCACTATCCAGCGTCTCGCGCACCTTAGCGATCATGTCCTGCATTCCGAACGGTTTCTGGATGAAGTGCACACCCTCGTCCAGCACTCCGTGGTGGGCGATTACGTTAGCCGTATATCCGGACATGAACAAGCGCCTGAGGTTCGGGTATATGGACAGTAGATTCCTGGCCAGATCCCGTCCGTTCATCTCGGGCATAACCACATCGGTCATTAGCAGATGGATGTACGCAGGGTGTTCCTCTGCCAGGCGGATAGCCTCACCCGGTGTGGATGCGGCCATCACTGTGTACCCCTGACGTTCAAGCATCATCGTGGTCAGTTTCAGGATAGTCGGCTCGTCTTCCACCAGAAGGATGGTTTCGTATCCTTGTTTGACCGATTCCGCTGAACCTGTCTTCTGTATTTGAGTGGCCTTGGACGCATGCCGGGGCAAGTAGATCTTGAAGGTCGTACCCTGGTCCGGTTCGCTGTACACGCCGATGAAGCCGTTGTTCTGCTTGACGATTCCGTAGACCGTGGCCAGTCCAAGGCCGGTACCCTTGCCCGTCTCTTTTGTTGTAAAAAAAGGTTCAAAAAGACTACCCAGGATCTCCCTGTCCATGCCGCAGCCTGTGTCGCATACTGTCAACAGCACATACTCGCCCGGGACAAATTCTGGATAGTCGGCGCAATAAATCTCATCCAGGGTGACGTTTCCCGTTTCGATGGTGATCTTGCCCACGTCTTTGATGGAGTCACGTGCGTTGACGCAAAGGTTTGCCAGGATCTGATCGATCTGCGACGGATCCAACTTGACCGGCCACACATCCGTCCCTGGCAGCCAGGCGAGATCAATATCCTCGCCGATGAGCCGCTGCAGCATCTTGAGCATCCCTGTCAAAGTATCGTTAAGGTTGAGCACTATTGGGGTGATGGTCTGTTTACGGGCGAAGGCCAGAAGTTGCCGCGTCAGATCCGCGGAACGCTCGGCGGCCTTGCGGATTTCCGTTAAATGGGCATGTAGCGGCTGGGCCGGGTCCATCTGATCCAGTGCCATTTCGGTATGGCCAAGGATCACGCCCAGCATGTTGTTAAAGTCGTGGGCCACGCCCCCCGCCAGCCGCCCCACCGATTCCATCTTATGGGCATGAGTTAGCTGTACTCGCAACTTCTCCTGCTCCTCCTCGGCCTGCTTGCGCTTGGTGATGTCCGTCACGATTCCGAGTATGGCAGTATCTCCCTCGTAGCTTATCAACTTCGAGGTAAGTATCACGTCTATTCTTTCGCCTGCCTTACTGATCAACGCACATTCGTATGGGGTAACTTCCTCTCCTGTGCTATGCCTGCTGAGGCGTTCTTTTATCAGATCCTTGGATTCAGGCGCTATAAGGCACAGGAAGTCGAAATCCCGGGAATAGAACTCTTCTTTTTCGTATTCCACAAGCTCTTTGCATTTTTTGTTAACATAAACCACTATGCCCCTCTGGTTGATGAAGATCATATTGGGAGACTCTTCCGCAAGGTTCCTGAATTTCTCCTCGCTTTCTCGTAGCGCATCCTCTTTTTGCGCAACATCTTCCAGGATGCTCAACAGTGACTTCCTGGCTTGTTCAGATTCTTCATAAAGCCTTTTAAGTTCCTTCTCGCTGGCGATCAGTTGCTCTGCTTTCTTCTTCAGTTCCTTTTCTGCTTTTACTCTCACATGAACTTCATTAATAATGCTCTTATGATCCTTACATGCTTCTATAGCAACGCTTAACTTATTAGAAAGACTGGCAAGCAGATTTGCTAAAGATTCATCTGCTATTTCCCTGCTGGCATAGACCAGATGAAGAATCGCCACATTGGTTACAGGCACTATCAATACGGATTCTTCTTTTTCTGTCAGGACAGGACAATACTGTAAAAAATCTTTGTCATCTTTGTATCTGATAACAAATTGCTGTTCTTTCTGTATTTGATTTAGAATATCCCGGTGATTCTTTAATTCGCTTTGAGCCAGCACATCTCCTATTTTAATTCCGGCACTTGCCACCGGTTGGAATATATTCTCTCCATTTTTTACCCAGATAACACCGCGATGAGCATTTGTTTTATGTACAATTGTATGGATAACTTCGTGGAGCATCTCTGACAGGTTCAAACTGTTACCAATGGCAAGCGCACACTCATATGAAATACTGAGGTTTTGAATAGAAGATCTCTTTT
>JAUXIK010000092.1 GCA_030620995.1 Candidatus Aegiribacteria sp. | reverse complement strand
TAGGACAATGGATTTCCCCGAATCCCTCACCTCTGCCTGTACTCGTATTTTTCCTGATGGAATCTGCTTTCGTCCAGCTTCACATCTTCGATTTGCACGGTCGATTGGTGAGAACTCCTGTTGAGGGTGTATTGGAAATGGGATTGCATGAGTTTCCGGTTGAAGGTCTTTGCTCAGGCATGTACTTTGCAGGGATGCAAACCGGTGAACTCACATCGGTTAAATTCTTCCTGGTAATTCATTAGGCATAATTAACTGCCTACTTATTCCTCCAAAACCCCGGTATTTTTGCATATACTGCATTCAGCAGTTATTTCTTCACTCCACTTCACTCGCACATCCTGATAAAACCAGATCAGTTTTTTCAACACGATTTCGACCGGATCTTTTTGCCGCATACAGAGCTGAATCAGCAAGGGCAATTGTTTCCTCAACGCTTACCAAAGAAGCTTCAGCAACCCCTATGCTGCAAGTGATGCGAAGCATACTTCCATTGGGAAGAATATGATCGGTTTCCTCCATTGCTTTTCTCAGTCTCTCCGCAAGCTCCATAGCGCCCTCGATTCCGGTCTCAGGCATGATAACGCAGAATTCTTCACCTCCATACCTGCCGGCAAAATCACTTTCACGAAGTATTTCTGTTATTCTTGAAACTGCTGAAACAAGAATAGCGTCACCGGCCAGGTGGCCATGGATATCGTTTACGGCCTTGAAATGGTCAAGATCAATCAGCATTGCGGTCATCGGTCTATGATATCTCCTGGTCCTTATCATTTCCTCTTCGAATCTTTCCATCAGATACTGACGATTAAAAAGTCCCGTGAGGCTGTCAGTTCTTGCCAGGCGCTCAAGCTCCATTTTCGCCTGGATACGCTGGGTGATATCCTGCACTATAGTATCGAAATGAACCAGCCTGCCCTCTGCATCGAAGGTCCCTCTTGCATCGAATGATGCAATCAGTTCATCACCGGTTTTTCGTCTGAGATGGACCTCATAGTTGAGAACCGAACCTTCGCTTCTCAGGCGTTCTATCATTTTGGTGCGCTGTTCGGTATCAACCCAGACATCTTTAAGATGCACATTCTGGAGTTCCTCAAAGGAATCGAACCCCATCATTCTTATAAGAGCACTGTTGGCAGTCTGAAGCAAACCATTTTCAGCACTTCTGTAGATTCCAACTGGCAGATTCTCCTGCAGGTTTTTGTATGTATGTTCTATTTCATCCAGTGCTCTTGAAACTGCTTCCTGATCCCTTCCGGGAATCCATTCGGTAAGAAAAAGAGGATTATTCTGCCTTTTACTGTGGAGTGCAGCTGTTTCAATCCTTATTACGCTGTCCACTCGAGCAAGGGGAACTGAAGTGGAATACGAAAAACGCTCTCCGGGGGGAAGGGAAAGCAGTCTGTTTGAATAGGATTTATCATCAATGATTCTGAGTACTTCGAAATTATCCTTGGCTACCCTGATCATTTCGGGAAACGAATCTCTGAACGCTTTGCTGGTCAGTATGATGCGTCCTTTACTGTCGAGTACTGCAATCCTGATTGATGATCTCCAGAACAACTCTCGCATCAGGTCATCGGGACTATCGAATATGTCTGGCTCCATTCATTCTCCTGTTCGTGTCAAATCAGATATGAAATATTCTGTCACTTAAAACAATGTGAAATTTTGTAATCGAAAGCAATTGCCCGCAAGGAAATATCCATGATCTTTCCTGAATAGAAAAGCCTTCCATGTGTCGGACGCATCTCTGGAAAAACCATTTTCAGCTGCTGCACATGGATGACCAAATTGTTTACTATACTTTGCGGTGCAGGTGACGATTCAGCCGTTCCAAGGCTGGACAATAGGACAATGGATTTCCCCGAGTCCCTTAGCCTGCTCACGAAGCAGCCCATTCGTCCGGATAAACGCAGATACCAGCACAGCCAGAAATTCACTGATCCGGCTTCACGGGGGACGTACATCCTGATACCGAGTCTCCAGTGTATATCTGCCGGCAACGATGTTCGACTGCGGGTGTTTCAGGTCGTATGGGATGAAAAAACTGTTGTGCAGCTGGACAAGCTGTACCTGTCCCAGCGCGGTTCCGGTTATGCTCATTTGTTCAATCATATTCTTTTGTGTGAAGGATTCTTTTTAACAGAACAATATCGGAATTTTATCATTAATCAAAGTAAAACAGTCGCATACTTGGCTGGACCAAGTCGCCCTTGAAGACAGGTGTTTTACCGATCTGATACATGGTTTCCGCTTTTCCTTTTGTAATCGCATACGCCGGAGTTAAGTTTACACTCTCGCCGGAGTTATCTTTACAGCAAGATAGCCTCTTCAAGCAATCTCAGGGATTTGTCACCCGAGAGACAGGTTTCAACTGCATTTTCCTTGATATCAAAACTGATTTTCATTCGTAACCTATTCTGGAAATAACTGTCCTAATAACATGGAAGCTTACGAAGTTGAAATTAGTGATAGACTAAATACATGCAGGACAATGTATTACGTACAGCTTTACTTTGAATATTGACACATAACGGGATATATATTTTACAGAGATACACAGGGAAGAAGGAAATGAATGCTTTACATAATGTTGAGATCATCCCAACGGATGCTGCTTCTGTCAATACAAGAACCTGTTTTTTTCTATGCTTATATGTCTGAAAGAAAGGAAACGAGATGAGATACCTGATTTTTCTACTTGCCCTTGCAGTCACTGCCCTGGGATGGGTGGATGAGTATGGGCGCTACAGTTCGATTCCTGATGGAACACTTCCCGCGGGTGGTGACGCGATTACACTGAATGTTATTGATACCTTCCAGGTGCCATCTGCTGGTCAGATGCTCGGTCTGGATACTCAGGATGGATCCAACGTACTTGTGGTTATGGATAGCGAAGCCAATTTGATTCGAGCGGTCGAAATGGGCACCGGAGATCCTGTGTGGACAATTCCTACTCCCGATTACGCCTATTTTAACTGCTGTTATAACTGGACATCCTCTGGATGGTACGCAAACTGCTGCTTTATTAACACCAATATGTACTATTATGATGGTACCTGGGGTATTGCATTTTCAAATCCTGCCGAAACATATGGCAGAGGTATGGATTTCCAGAATGATGGAAACTACATCTGGGAAACGTGCAGCGAATGGATCACCAGTACCCATCGTATCTACAGGATAGACGAAACGGGTGGCTTCATCGAATACACCATAACAGAGGTTCCCGGGCAGATGAGCGGACTTGCCGTATTTCCATACAACAGCAATCTCGGAATATTCGTTGCCTGTTACAATTTCCAGGAATGGTTCCTCTACGAATTCGACGGTTCCAGCCTGACCTATAGAGGATCAGGTAATCCAGGGTTGAGTGATTTTACATCGTCATATGGACTAACCTATCATTCCGACACAAATACGTTTTTCTGGAGCTATGAAAACAGCACGGAACAATGGATAGCCGAGGTTGAGTTCACCGAGTCCACGCTCGAGCAATCCACCTGGGGAAATGTTAAAGTACAGTTCTAGGAGCATTAAAAAGGGATTGGGTCTTTGCTTTTACCATTTCTGAAAGAAAGGAGACAAGATGAGATATCTGGTTTTTCTATTTGCTCTAGCAGTCACAGCCCTCGGATGGGTGGATGAGAATGGATATGACAGTTCGATTCCTGATGGAACACTTCCCTCAGGTGGTGACGGGATCTCGCTGAATATTATAGACACCTTCGAGGTGCCATCTGTAGTTATAATGCTCGGTCTGGATACTCATGATGGATCCAATGGGCTTGTAATTGTAGATCCCTATGCCAGTTCGCTTACAGCTGTCGAAATGGGTACCGGAAATCCTGTATGGACAATTTCTGATCCCTATAACTCTTTTGGCTGCTGTTATAACTGCTCTTCCTCCGGATGGTACGTAAACAGCGAAAGCGATATGTATTATTACAATGGTGCCTGGAGTGCTGTATTTCCAAATCCTGCCGGACAAAATGGCAGAGGTATGGATTTCCAGAATGACGGAAACTACATCTGGGAAACGTACAGCAACGGGACAACACATCATATCTACAGGATAGACGAGACGGGTGACTACAACTATTACACCTTGAACGTAATTCCGGGGCAGATGAGCGGACTCGCTGTATTTCCATACAACGACAATCTCGGAATATTCGTTACATGTTATTGTTACAATGATTGGTTTCTCTACGAATTCGACGGTTCCAGCCTGACCTATAAGGGATCAGGTTATCTCTGGGTGGATGATTTTTACAGGTCATATGGACTAACCTATCACCCCGACACAGATACATTTTTCTGGAGCTATACAGAGATGATTTCTCAGGAAAAATGGATAGTCGAAGTTGAATTCACCGAGACTACCCTCGACCAATCCACCTGGGGAAGTATTAAAGCACAGTTTTAGGAGCTATGAGATCGGATCTTTTCTTCTAGCATTCTCTTAATGAAATATGAATAGGTATCAAACATAGCATATAGCCTTTCTTTAAATTCGATACAATTTCCTTAATCAAGAGACTCCAGCAGTCATAGAGTCTGGAGAAACACTTTTCAAAAACATCTATCTCCCTTTTTATGTCAATGATCGGATGTTTCTGATCTCACCCGTAAAATGAAAATGCACCAAACACAATATGTGACAACATGTTTTTAATTTAAGATATTCGGAAAATCCTGATTATTAATAAGAATTTTCCGGAAATGGTGATATTTGGGAACTGAGTCTGAAGTTCGGAAAAAAGCTGTTGAAGCCTACCTTTCCGGTGACAGATCGCTCAGCGCACTGGCTATGGAAATTGGTGTTCATCGAAACACTCTCTGGCGATGGGTCCGCCGGTACAGGAACAGGAATATCGATAAACCGGGTATAGAGCATGAGGTATCTCCTCAGTTGCGGACACCTGATGAGATCGAGAAAACACTCGTATCAATGAAAGAGTACACTCCCTTTCAGACTCTTGAAGAAGCCTGTCAGGCTTTCCGTGAAAAAGGCATCAGACTTTCCAGGAAAAAGGTGTGGAAGATCTGGTGGAAGTATGCTCTCACCCGACTGCCGGACAGCGACCCTTTCGTAGCTTTCGGACCACATACAAAGGAATCGGAAACCGCTCTTTCTCTCATCAGATGCATGATAAGGGAAGGCAGGATTGAAAAGGCTGCGGAAATCGCGAATTCACTTCCCTCTTTTCCCATGGATCCCGTGATCAAGAAGATTCCGGCTGAACTGCTCACACCTCGGAGACAGCTGGATCGTCTGCTGTTTTTTTCGGACAGTCCGTCATACAGGAAGGAATACGAAAAGGCCCGGTGTATTCGTGCGTCACTCGAGAAACAGGGTCTCTTCCACTCAGCTTTTATTGCGGGAATACATGAATTGAGATGTCTGGGTTGTCTGAGTGTTCCGGATCAGGTTCTTGAGCTGGTTTCAATCCTGAGAAAGAGATTAACCGGTATCAGAAATCCAATAATGAGGTTCACCCTGTCAATATGTGAAGGAAGAGCGTATGCGGTACTTCTGAATATAGTCAGGGCGAAGAAGTCATTTGCGGAATGTAAAAGACTGCTCCACCAGATGCAACCTGACGCAGAATACTACTGTATTATTGGCGATGCAATGACATCAATGACTGAGAACAAACAAGCCCTTATCTATTATCAGAAAGCCCTCTCCCTGGAAACCGATGTTGCCGGCAGGTCGATGATTTCTTTAAGGATAGCCTCCATGAAATTCAGTGAAGGTCGATATGAAGAGATAAAAAATTACATGAGTAACCACCCCATGCAGGAATTTCAAATATATTATCAAATAATGTATAGCATTTATCAATTTATTATGAATGATATGTATAAAGCGCAAATTAATTTTAACATGGCTTTTGATAAATCTGAAACTGCACAGAGCAGTAATTTTGCTGTTGCTGCTTCAATTGGCCTTGCAGCCATACAATGCGCCCTCTGCCGGAGGGAGGAAGCAAACATAATATTAAAAAGGTATACTCCACTTCTCACAAGGCATAATATGCTGTGTGAACTGCTTATCACACGGATACTGATGGGGAAAGATATAACCATAACCAGGGAGCAGCTTAATTTGCCGTTGATACGTCTTCTTTCCTACCTTCAGGATCGCGGCAATCGCAACGCCTATGCTAAAGCCCTGAATTATGCAAAACGCAAGGGATTACTTGGGCTTCTGCATCGGTACATCGTGTTTTTCCCGGAACATATTAACAGATATCTGGAAAACGGGAAAGATACAGGCTTGCCGGAAACGATTCTCAATTTTCCTGTCTTCAACAGTAAAGGCCCCGTATATCAGATCAGGTTCCTTGGAAGAGTTGTAATTTATAAGAATGGCAGCTACCATAGAACAAAGCTGAGTCCGAAGGAAAAGTCTTTTCTGATCCATCTTGCTCTCAGAACTGGAACACCCGGATACAGTATTCCCGTTAAACAGCTTTACGAGAATTTCTGGCCCGAAAGTGAAAATCCAGCCCCTCTTCTGGCACATCTACTTACAAGATTGAGAAAGGAACTTGTGATTCCCGGACATTTTCTGGTTGTTTCCGCGAGAGGACGAACCGCCAGAATGCTTGTCAATCGCGGGATTTATTTCAGGAGTGATCTCGAAGATTTCAATACCCTTATCAAAGAAGCGAAGTTCCTTAAATGTAACGACGATAGGGAAACTTCGGAAGAAACATATAAAAAAGCCTTTAAACTTGTGCGTAACAGGCCATTCATGAAAATGTATGACTTCTGGTCGGAGGACACGCTTGGAGTTTTTACTCATAGTCTGCAGGAAGCTGTTCTGCAATTCTCGGCTATGGAATGTGATTCTGGACAAACAACCGAGTATGCAGGATTACTGGCAAGAATAAGTAAGGTGTTTCCTTGTTTGAGAATGAGCTGAAGAAAATCAGTCATATCAGATTCCATGCAGCGAACGCCTGGGATCTTCCCATAATTCAAGATGTTTCAGGATGCGCCTTATGACAAACGGTTGCTCGATGAAGCAGATGACTTTCATTTCTCCTCCGCACTTCGGACACTTCAGAGCGTTAACATCCCAAACTTTCTTCAGAAGTACAGCCCACATCTGTCTTCTGCGTCCTGAATATGCGAAACGGTCTTTTATGGAAGAAGCTGATTTCTCTTCGGTTAGTGCTGTCAGTAAGATACCCTGGCGGCGCTTACGACCACGCCATGCTCCGTAATAGATGACCTGCTTTGCTCCCTTCTTTGGGATGTGGGATGTTATTTGAGCTATCCACTCAAGGGGATCAGAAACATCGAAGTTCCTGGCAAGAGTGGGGTGAAAGTTCACCTTTGTAGACCACTGTCTTTGATCCCTCATTGGAGCTCATTCTCTCAAGGGAGAAAGGCGCCCTTGAAAGGTGGCTTCCACAGATGGGAGATCTTGCAGTGATCGGATGGGGGAAACCACTGTTTCTGATTTTCCCTGCGGTTATCGGAACGCTGATAGTATTCTCGCGGATTCGTTATCCAGAATTGTCGTGAGTCCTGCTGAACTGCCTATTGGTATTGTCATGTCACTTCTTGGAGGGCCGTTCT
>JAUXIK010000035.1 GCA_030620995.1 Candidatus Aegiribacteria sp. | reverse complement strand
GAGGACGGGTTTAGGTTACCCTAGAAGGATACGCTCATTTACCTCCATCCACAACTTTTGGTTATAACTCGATGTTAGGCCCGGCCCCCTTTTTCGGCCCCCTTTTGCTATCGCTCTATACTGATTATTCCCTGGGGACCATTTCCTGCTACAAGAGAATCGAGTATCACCTGAGTGTTCCAGTCGGCGATATAGACCATATCGGTATTGAAATCGGTTATGTAGAGTGTGTCCCCGCTTACAGCAAGCCCGGTTGCATTGACTCCGGTATTCCAGGTGTCGAGAAGAGTACCGGCTTCATTGTAGAAGAAGATTGCGTCAGAAGACCAACCGTCACCAGAAGCAAAATGTGATCCTACCTGAACAGGTTTTCCCGGAGAACCCCCGGTTGCTATCTGTGAAAGAATCGTGCAGCTCGCAGGATCGATGATAGAAATAACACCATCATCAGAGTAAGTATAAGAGAATGCATGGATGTTGCCCGTTTCACTGCAATACCACAGATCGATTGTGTTCTGACCCGTATCGATCCAGCCGGTTTCCTCGAGTGTTATCGCATCTAACACGGTTACTCCACCGGGAGGATTGGGTTCGGTATAGTCGCCATGGCTGACGAATATGCTACCGGATGCAATGGCGATTCCGTAAGGATAGTCAGTAACATCCACTGTTTCACCAGGTGTCCAGCTATCAGTTGACACAGCTGCTATCTGACCGGTGAGCATAAGAGTTACCCAGATTTTGTCGTTTTCGTAAGCCATAGCCCAGGGATTGCTGCCCCCTGGAAAGGCAATCTCGTGAAGGAGTGATCCCGATACGGACAGATCGACGACCTGGAGAATAGAGGAAAGGGAGCTCAGAACTACCAGCTTGTCCGAACCCAGGTATAGCAGATCATTTGGCGCATCACCGGTAATGTAGGCTGTCGACACCAGAAAATCGCTTTCGGGGAAATATAGATCAATTGTATTAGCCAGCCCATTGAACCACGCAACCACATTACCGCTGGGATTAGTTCCAGGATCGGGTTCAACAGGGGAATTGCAGGATGCTGCGAGGAAAAGTATCAATGCAATACTGGTGAGAGTGAGAACATTGAGACGTTCTATTTTCATCTTGTAACCTTTCTCTATCAATTGTTCCAGCTAATACGGAAGCTGAAAGTTCTTGGTTTTCCTCTGAAACCGCTTGTTTCCTGGTATTCTTCGTCGAACAGATTATCGACCGATGTCCCTATAGAGAAATTGCCGGTAAACGGTAGAGGCATATCCAGTCCGGCTGAAACGATTGAATATGCAGGAAGCCATGAAGTCTCGCTGTAGTTCTTGAATCTTACACCCATCCCGCTTAGAGATACTGAGCAGCGGATTTCGTTGAAGATATCAAGGCCGGAATCAATACCGAATGTATAATCAGGTGTATACGGAAGAACACTGCCGTAATTCGTTGATTCCGGTGAGTCATCGGTAACGCTCAGAAGAGTGAAGCTGCCTCTGACTGCCAGAGATCTGTAACTGAACAGAACCTCGGTTTCAATACCTTTTCTTAATGCCTTTGAGATATTGACAGGTGACCATATTCCGTCACTCCCGGGTTCCCATCTTATGAGATCATCGGTTATGGCCAGGAATGCGGTTGTGGACAGTTTTATCAACTCACATCCGGAGAGCGATACTCCTATCTCAGTTTCCAGAGAGTTCTCCGGTTTAAGATCGGGATTCCCTCTGGCAAAAGTGTCCTCAGGCCAGTACAGATCGTTGATGGTAGGTCTTCTGAATCCCTTGGATCCACTTGCATGAAGAATGAAAAGAGAATCAAACGCAGGTACTCCCGCGGAGAGTACTGTTCCAAACCTTGTATCTCCTTTCGATATACTGTTCAATCTCGTTGACCCTGTTATTGATATCGCGCCAGTATATCCGGATGAGAAAGATAGATCACCTGTCAGCCTGTCTCTTTCTCCGAGCGAAGTACTCCATACCTGCTCGAATACGGTCCTCCCTGCCATATGCGTTTCAAAACATATGAATGGCAAGTCGTACTCAATAGTAAGTGATCCTCTTAATTCGTCGTGCGTATCATCAATGACTGTCGGAGTTGTGGAGCTGTAAATATGTCTTCCTGTTCTGAAATCGGTTGAAAGAGTGCAGTTGCTCAGTATCCATCGCAGCCATCCATCAAGAGAGTACCTCTGTCTTCTTCCGTCGGTGGGAGGACTCCAGTCAGGACTCTCCGTCTCTCCCCCGGAAGCTGCTGCTATAAAACCATATCTGAATCCGTCCGTGTTTCCATTAAAGAGGATTATCCCGTCGTGAGCTACGGTGCTTTCTATTCCAACCAGTCTTCTGATACTCAAAGCCATCCGATTTCTGCCTGTCGTGACCCCGCAGGACATATTCAATGCGCCGTTATTACTTATGGAAAGAGCTGCTCGTGAAGGCAACTTGGGCGATTCAGGCAGGAAATTCAATGCTCCTGCCATTCCGCCTTTCAGAAAACCGGACCCCCCTCCCCTGGCGATTTCAATACCGCTGAAGACAATTGGATCAAGCGTCAGGCCTGGAAGACCATCCATTGAGCTTCCGATATCATGCCCATCCACATAATAGCCTGAATGACCCGGATCACTACCTCTAAGTGAAACCGATATCACAGGCATAGCGCCGCCATATTCCCTCACATAAATGCCGCTGCACCGGCTGTTCAGGCTTCGGAGACCTGTCCTGGCAATGAACTCGATATCATTCCGATCAAGCACTGTAGTTGAGGGAAACCTGTCTCTGAATCCTCTACGTGATGTGGTTACTGAAATAACTATTCCTGAAGGAACAGGCACAGGTACAAGTACTAAATGTCCGGATGAGGGCACCTGTCCTTTCCATAGGATATATCCTATCGAATGTACTTCAATTGAATCCGGTTCAGTTGTGAGTAAAACTATGCCTTCAGAGTCAGTAATACCGATGATTGTGCTGTCCGAGCAGACGGAGGCTGCAATAACCGGAAAACCGGCGGTATCGCTGATTGACAGAGCAGTCTGAGAAAAAGCTGAAATTAAAAGAAGAACCTGAAACAAAAATACCCCCTGCGACTGATGAAGCCGCGGAGGTTCAGGCCGGAACTCACTCCCTTAAGCGGGGATTCAAGCTCCAGGCCGCGGTGCAGTATCCTGACTTCCGGATCATCCTTTCCCCCGCCTTCCCGCTTTCAGCAGTGGCCAGTGGAGGTAAGTACCCGGTTACAGTGGCGCTACCGTGGCGGATTCTCACCGCCTTCCTGCACCCCGCGACCAATTATTTCAAACGACTATACTACGGGACAGAATCGTCCGCAAGACAATGGTTATCCTTTTTTTAGATAACGATAATACAGTATCAGTTCTTCCAGAAATCCTTTTCAAAAGCTTCTCCCCTTGAAATGGCAAGAGCCTGGCCGATTGAGTGATCCATATTGTTATACCAGAACGAACCACAGCGGCCAAGCAGTTCCAGACCTTCAGGGAGTTCAATACTGGAAAGACGGTTCCTGTATTCAAGATCGTAGAGAGGGTATGTCTCGGGAATTCTCTGCCAGTCAAGAAAGATGATATCTTCACGATCCAGGGCGTGGACCTTTTCAAGATCGGATAACAATTTATCCAGGCACGAGTTCGGATTCCTCCAGAGTTCACTGTCTCTCGTTACAGTTATCTCCGCGATGAGGCTGTCACATCCGTCAGGTACAGTGTTCTGCCTGAAATTCCGCGGAACGGTCAGCCTGCTGAAAATGATATCTTTCTGACCGAAGTAACACCATTGGTATGTATTCTGTTGTTTTTTCGAGAGAGCTATATTGCAGATAAGTGTGTTCATGAAGCGGAATCCTGAGAAAGGATGCAGAATAGAAATTGGAGCTGACCAGAAAACCGTATCTGCTGGAATAACTTCTCCATCGTTCAGCTTTACACCCACCACCCTGCCTTCGGAGGTTACTATCCCTGAAGCAGGTGAGCTGAAACGGACTACTCCGCCGTTTTCCCTGATCTTTGCGGCCTGCTTATCACAGAATGTCTGTATTCCACCTGTGGAAGGATAGTAGAAAAGAGTTGTAACAGGTTTAGGGAGAAATAAGCCTTTCAAAAGGGAGAGAAGACTGTCAGCCTTCACTTTTTTATCAATTACAGCACGGTTTACTCCTGCAGCAGCCCAATCCCAATGAAGTTTGTCAGAATCGATTCCAGTGAATTTTTTTGTATAACCGCTGAAAAAGAAATCGTAGAGGTTTCTCCCGTATTTTGCTATGATGAAGTCAGCAAAATTGTGAATACTGTCATCTTTTGATCGGCGGAATAGATCAAGAAATATTTTGAAGAGAATAGGAAAGGGAAGGCCAATAACTGCTCCAAGAGTCAGAGGCCAGTATTTATATTTGCCCTCCATATAGACGCTGCTTACTCTCTTTATGGCTATATGCTCCTCTCCAAGAATATCGAGGAGATATTTCTCTACAACTGGATCAGATGTATAGAAACGATGAGGACCGATGTCAAAAAGATAACCATCTCTCTTGAAGGTTCGTGCTAATCCTCCTGGAGTGCTGTTCCGTTCTATAATAGTAACATGGCTGTTCTTATTATTTGCAGTCAGACGTTCAGCGAGCGTGAGGCCCGCTATTCCTGCTCCAACTATAACGGTACTTTTGTTCAACTTGAATCCTTAAAAGTCGATCTCATAGAAATACAGCGTTTGTTTTTCTTTAACGACAGGAACCAGAGCCATGGAATGGCAAGAATCATCAGAAATACAGCCATGAACATCCAGAGTAGATGTACACTGAAGCCCAGTTCAATAATGTTTGTGCCAGAAGCAACAATACCTTCAATTCCAACAATGGCAAATCCTGCAGCCCACCCGGCTTCAACGGTTCCCAGACTTAAAAGACCGTGCACAGGCAGTGCCATTGTAAGATCTGTAACTCCGCTTGCGAAGAAGATTTTCCACAGAGGTATTCCAGTGATTCCGAGGGATTTGAGTAACAGACAGAACATGAGAAGTTTACTGATCCAGGCTACAAGTGAAACGAGGAGCGCAGATGCCATCTTTCCTTTTTTTCTTCTTACAGTGGAGGCTTCAAGAAGATCATCGAACCAGTGGGTTTTCCCACCCGGCAGTAATTTCTGCAAGATCCAGAGCACCGGTTTCCGGACAGCTCCAAGAAGAGGAACAAAAAAGATAATACCAAGGCATCCGGTTATAACAAGAATGGGTGCTACAAGAATCATTTCTCCCACTCCCGCAGCGACTGCAGATCCGATAATAATTCCCATCGCGACGAGATCAAGCAGCTTCGCGAATACAACAGTCGCGGTTCCGTATCCTACTGGAACCGCGCCGAAATGTTTGAAAAGTCCTACGAAAGCAACATCCGAGAGTCTGACAGGAAGAAGATGCCCAAGTCCTACATGAATGGATGTGACTGGCATGGACAGAGAAAAGGGTACTTTCCTGCCGAAGCTGAGAATCATCCATCTGAATGCTCTGAGAATCTGACTCAGAAGAAATAGAGCAAAGGCTCCGAGAAGTAGGCCTGTATCAGCGTCTGCTACTCTGTTGAAGATATTGTTAAGTGCCGCGGAGATACCACCATGTCCACCTGAAGTGCTTAGAAGAAGCAAGGATAGGAATAATCCGAATATTATCCCGAATGCTGCACTTGCGAATTTTTTATTGAATCTCAATAGTCTCCTGTTATGTTATATGTATGAATAAGGGACTATTATACTAAAAGGAAAGACTCAGTGAAGAAAGAACCGCTGGTTCAGGTCAGCAAATTATTCAAATCCTATCGAAAAGTACAGGCGCTTCGTGAATTCAGCCTTTTCGTTAAACCTGGTATGATATTCTCTCTTCTTGGTCCCAATGGCGCCGGTAAAACCACACTGATGAAAATACTTCTTGGGATTGTTAAATACGACTCGGGAACAGTTCACATTTTGAATCTTCCGGTATCCTCACCACTATCCAGAAGAGGTGTCAGGTACCTTCCAGAATATATAACCTTCCCATCCTGGGCCACGCCCAAAGTGCTGATGCGGCAGCTGGAGCGCATCAGGCATGAGTCCAGCATGCATGATTTCATTCATCGCTGTACAGAACTTGACTGTGTTGACCTGATGAACAGACCGATGGGGAAAATGTCCAGAGGACAGAAGCAGAGGGTTGCCCTCTCTCTTGTTACGACAGGTCAGCCGGCTCTTGTTCTTCTCGATGAACCTTCTACGGGTCTTGATCCCGGTGGACGAATAATGGTTCGAAATCTGATAAAGGGTCTTGCTTCAAACGGATCAACGGTATTGATTAATTCTCACCTGCTGGGTGAGGTTGAACTGGTTTGTGATACAGCGGCATTCATCAATAAAGGCCGTCTGATCGCGGAAGGTGGAATTGACTCGCTTTCAAAGCAGACTGGACTTGCATTCGTTGAAACAGAACAGACAGCTGAAATGCACAAAGCTCTTGAGAATGCCGGTTACTCCTGCCGGACAGAAGATAAAGGTGTACTCATACAGCTCGCTGCTCCATCTGCTTTCAGGAAATTCAACGAGATCGTGCTGACCACGGGAATTGTCTTCACAGCTCTCAGTCTGAAGAGAGAAAGCCTGGAGGATGTATTTCTCAGAATTATGGAACATTCGAATGTGGAGGATGACATTGTTTCTTAACGGTATTGAGCAGCTGCTGAGAAGAAAAATCGTTCTGACCGCCTTCATCGCTACAGTTGTTTTCCTTGGCTTTTACTGGTGGGGTGTTTCCGCTGCGTCATCCGTTGAATTCGATCTGGGAAACGATTCAGATGCACCGGTTATGAGTATGCTGGGGCCTGCTGATGCTGCTCTTGCAGCGATAATCACTGCTGGTCCTCTTGCTGCAACTCTGCTTACGGCATTGATAATTGTGATTGGTTCAACGATGCTTCCTGAGGAGATCGGGCAGGGACGAATGCCTTTCTGGTTATCACTGCCCCAGTCCAGGCTGAAAGTATTTCTTTCAACAAGTCTGGCTCCCCTGGCTGTATCTTTCGCTCTATCGGTAATCCTTTTTGCGGGAATATTTATAATTACGCGGATTTATTTTCCATTTTCCCCTCGCAGCATCCCGCTGGTTCTTATCTCCATGCTCATCTGGCTTGCTGCAGTGTGGGCTTCCGTGACATTACTCTCCCTCATCGTTAAAAAAGTAGCTTCAATGCTCATCACTTTCTTCCTGGCTGCTGTTGCTTCGATGTTCGGGGGCATTTATGAAATAATGCAGATGTTCCCTGGAGATGCGCCTGACGCTCTTGTGACAGTCACCAGAGTTATTATGTATGTCTTCCCCGCTGACAGGGGTTACAGAGGGGTCATATACGGATTGATTCCAAAAGAAGCTGTAATTACCGAGAATCTTGCGTTTTTCGGAGTAACCGCGAACGTCCCCCCTGTTCATCTTATCTATGCTGTATGCTGGAGTATTGTATTACTGGGATTGTGCTACTGGAAATTCCGGAGTATGGATTTCTGAAAATAATGCAAAAAAGCTTGACTTAATACTTCAGCATTGGTTATTCTTATCATGGTTATATAACACGTATTCGGTGCTGTACCGGTGCACACTGCTTGATAAGGTGACAGATGACCAATACTGACAAACAAAGGGATTCTTCGAATTCAAAGAGTACTTTTATTCTTGAATCTATTGCTGAGAATGCACGACTCCTTCTCTCCGCATCTGATCCTGATGAAGTCATGGATACTGTACTCAGAAATCTCGGGGAAACCGCAGACGTTTCCCGGGCGTACATTTTCAAAAACTATACCATTGACGAAACAGTATATACATCCCAGAAATTCGAATGGGTCAACAGGGGAATTACTCAACAGATAGAGGATCCTGAATTGCAGGATATCCCATTATCAGAAGCGGGTTATGACAGGTGGATAGAGGAACTTTCGAACGATAATATCATATGCGGAAATGTTGAGGATTTTCCTGAATCGGAAAAAGCCATGCTTGAGCCCCAGGATATTATCTCGATCCTTGTGATTCCTATAATGCTCAATGCCGGATTGTGGGGATTCATAGGATTTGACTGCTGCGAGTCGAAACGTTTATGGAGCGAGATTGAGATTGCCCTGCTGAGAACTACTGCAGCCTGCCTGGGTTCGGCTCTAGAAAGGAAAAGCTCTGAGAAACGGCTTCAAGCGCTCTCAGATACGTCTTTTGAGGCAACATTCATACATGAACAAGGCATGTGTATCGGCCAGAATCTTACCGCTGAGAAAATGTTCGGATATGCCGATGAGGAAGCTCATGGAAGATGCGGAACGGAATGGATAGTACCCGGGGATAGAGAAAAGGTCATGAAATACTTACTTTCCAACAGTGAAAACCCGCACACCGTGACTGCCTTGCGAAAAGATGGGGCTACGTTTCCGGCAGAGATTCAATGCAAGATGATGAATTACCATGGGCGCCAGGTAAAATTCATGGCACTCAGGGATATAACCATGAGCGCTCAATATGAATCATCTCTCAGAGAGAGTGAGAAGAAGTACAGAAGAAGCTCCAGCCTGTTTCGTCTTCTTGCTGATAATATGTCTGATCTCCTCTGGGCAAAGGACATGGATGGCAGGATCATATTCGCAAACAAAGCAGCATGCGATAAAATGCTGAATGCAGAGGATGTGTATGAACCTGTTGGAAAGAAAAGTATTTTCTTCGTTGAGCGTGAAAATAACTCCCATCCTGATGATCCGGATTGGCACACATTCGGCAAAACATGCGCTAATTCCGATGCGATAGTTATTGAATCCGGGAAGGCGGAGCAATTCAACGAATTCGGCAATGTCAAGGGTAAGTTCCTTTTCCTTGATGTTCACAAAGCTCCTTTGCGGGATGAAGAAGGCAGAATTATCGGTATCGTAGGGAGTGCCCGTGATGTAACTCATGAGAAAAAGCTTGAGTCGGAGCGGGAGAAAATGATTCAGGCTCTTCAAGCCGGCGGAAATTTTCTTACTGAAGCACAGGAACTGGCGCATATCGGCAGCTGGACAAAGGATCTGAGTACGGGCGAACGTACATGGTCAAAGGAAATGTTCAAGATAGTCGGATTCGAGCTTCAGCTGGTTACAGATGAATTGCTGGATTCAATATTCTATCCTGGTGATCATGAAAAATTCACAGCTCAGGTGAATAAAGCCATTGAAGAACATAAAAAAGTTGTGAATACCGAGTACCAGGTACAGCGCCCTGATGGAGAAATCCGTCATGTGCATGAGAGAATACGAATTGAATACGATGAGGAATGGAAACCTCTAAAGTATTTCGGAACATTGCAGGATATTACCCTGCGTGTCCGGATGGAAAATGAAAAACTTCAACTTGAGCGGCAGGTGCTCCATTCTCAGAAGCTCGAGAGCCTGGGTATACTCGCCGGCGGCATAGCTCACGACTTCAACAATATCCTGATGGGTATTCTCGGCAATGCGGATCTTGCTCTGCTGAACCTCTCTCCCCTTTCACCGGTGAGTGAATACATTAACAATGTCATATCCTCCACCAGACACGCCGCGGAACTCTCAAAGCAGATGCTCGCGTATTCCGGAAGAGGAAAGTTCGTCGTTAAAAGCATTGATCTCAACGAGCTTATCGGTGAGATCATCCATCTTATTGAAATATCTGTATCGAAGAACATAATTCTGAAATTTGATCTGCACGAAAAACTTCCTGCAATTGAATGTGATGCCGCTCAGCTTCGCCAGGTTGTAATGAATCTCACAACGAACGCCTCAGAAGCGATTGGAAATCTAAGCGGAGCGATCACTGTTTCAACCGGAAAGGAATTCTGCAACAGAGAATTCATTGATTCAACAAATAGCGCTGCATGGGTTGGACTGGAAGAACTTCCGAAGGAAGGAACGTACGTATACATTGAAGTAAGCGACACCGGTTGCGGTATGAACGAAGAAACGCTGAAGAAGATATTTGATCCGTTCTTTTCAACTAAATTCACCGGACGTGGCCTCGGGATGGCTGCTCTTATAGGAATTGTGCGGGGACACAGTGGGGTTATCCTGATCAATACCGAGATAGGGAAAGGAAGTACAATCAGAATCTATTTTCCGGAAACTGAAAAAACAGAGATTTCTCATAGTGAGGAAGTATCCGTATTAACGGAATTGACAGCAACGGGAACGATACTGCTGGTAGACGACGATAAGACTGTCAGAGATGTAGCGGGACAGATGCTTGAGCGTTCGGGATTCAGTGTGATAACCGCGGTTGATGGAAGAAAAGCTATAGAAGTTTTCAAGAAATGCTCGGAGGATATTGACTTTGTTCTGCTCGATTACACGATGCCGTACATGAATGGTGTGGAATGCTTCTACAAACTGCGGGAAATCAAGCCGGAAATTCCGGTTCTTTTATCGAGTGGTTTCAATAAGCAGGAGATTTCACAGAAATTGCCTGATATTGAAGCAGTTGGTTTTATTCAGAAGCCGTACAGAATGAAAGAGATTATACGCAGCATTAATCATATTATGAAAAAATAAACAGAATCCTTATTTTTAGTCCGAGATACTTACCGTACCCATCATATGTTCAACAAAAACCCTGATCATATCTTCGTGATCAGATGAGCCTGCCATTTCCCTGACTGAATGCATCGACAGCATCGCGCTGCCGACATCAACGCTCTTAATACCTGTTCTGGCTGATGTTATTGGTCCGATAGTGGATCCACAGGGTATATCATTCCTGCTCACGAAGTACTGAACATTCACGCCTGCTGCGCTTGCGCAGAGGGAGAAGTAAGCTTTCGATATATCAGAGGATGTGTACCTGTTACTGGCGTTTACCTTGATAACCGGACCGCCGTTAAGTACCGGACGGCATACGGAATCATGCTTGCCGGGATAATTGGGATGTACACCATGAGCTCCATCAGCTGATACCTGCATACTGTTTGAAAGACATCTGAAGTACTCTTCCCTGCTGCCCGATAATCTCTCGATTACGGAATCGAGAAAAGATGAATTGGCTCCGTTAAGGGTTTTCGAACCCACTTCTTCACTGTTGAAGAGACTTATCATCCGTGTATGGGGTGTTTCCTCTGTTCTCAGGATGGCTTCCATCGCGGCATGACACATTATCAGATTATCCAGCCGACCGGAAAAGATGAAGTCATCATCGATGCCCCCTGTAACCGCTGGCTGGGGATCCCAGGTTTCCATAGACCATCCGGAGACATCTTCTTCTCTCAAACCGGCTGATTCACATGCAAGAGCAAGCAGTTCCTGAAAACCTGAGCCGGAAGTGGACAGAAGCAGTGGAGTATTCTCCTCGGGATTAATCTTGAATCCAACTTTATTCACATTGCGTTCAAGATGAATTGCAGGAGAAGCAATCCTGCAAACCGGTTTTCTCAACATGAAGAGTCTGCGTTTGAGAAGGTTCTCTTCCCGGAAGACAAGGGTACCGGCAATGGAAAGGTCGCGATCAAACCATGTGGCAAGTATTGGACTTCCATATACCTCCACCCCAAGAGTAATCATACCGTCTTTCGAACGTTGAGCTTCTGGTTTGACTCTGAAACCCGGGGAATCAGTATGGGCTCCTATAATTCTGCAACCGGCTTCTCCGCAGGATTGAGAACCCGAAATTCCTGCAATGATAGCGGAGGACGAGCGAACAATATAAAATTTGTCATTCTTATTCAGGTTCCATATATCCTTCTCATTGAGTCTCCTGAAACCATTCTCTTCCAGTTTAGATGCGATCCCTGATACAGCCCAGGAAGCTGTGGGACTGTTATCAAGATACGACAGTAAATCAGCAACGGTATTATCAGTATTCATTACTTCCTGCACTTTCAAATTGAATTACTTCGTTGTTCCCAATAGAAGATCAGCCTTTCTCCTGGATTTCTCCGTAAAGGTCTGTATGACCTGAAACATGAACGCTTCAAGTCTTGCTTCATTATCTGTGTCTTCCTGGCCGTCAAAGGCTAAATTGAGCCATGGAAAATCCCGATGTTCCTTACGTATCCTCTTGCTGATAGCAGTTACAATCGTTCCGGGAAGACAGGTGAAAGGGAATATATTCACAGCACCATCTATTATGCCTTTTCCAGCGAGAGAAAGCGGAGCTCCGATACAGAGAATAGCTTCACCGCCAACATTTTCTTCCATGTAGGGCTTCGCGGTATTCAGAATCTCGAAAGGCTCAGGTTCAGGACGATCTGCAAGAAGGAAAGCAAAAGGAGCTTCCATCTGTTTTCGAAGTTTCGACATAAGTTTCATTCTTGAGTATCCCCTGACAAGATCAGCGATCTTTTTTCGATCCTTCGATTTCTGTATGAAGGAGTAGTTGACGAACTCAAACCATTCCATGAGAGGTGTATTCAGTACCTCTCCTCCCAGCGCCTCTATCCGAAGGTCTGTAGAAGAGTGAGCAAATGAGTCATTCCGTACATAGATTTCACCGAACATCAGTACAAGAGGTTTTGGAATATCATTTCTGGGTATTTTCAGGAATTCCTCAGCTGCTCCGGCAAGAACCGGGATCAATGATCTCCCTTTCTCCATCGCTTCCGCGGCTGCATTGAGTGAAGTTGTCATTACTTCATCCGCTCTGCCACTCTCGGTTTCATATGGCCGTACACGATAGAGTGCGCTTTTCAGAACATCTCCAGCTATCGCGGCTTTGAGCATATCAATCTGGAAACCAAGTGTGGAAAGCTCCTTTACGCTTGTGTACGAATCGCTGGATGTGGCCGTTATAATGGGTACATTTTCATATCCATGACGATCTAGGAGTATCCTGTGATAGCTGCAGTACTGCCCGAAGCGGCACGGTCCGGAGGCTGTTCCCATGAAAAAGGCTGTATCGGATGAATCATTCTTCTTCAGAATCGACAGCATGTTTCCTATTGTGATTATCGCAGGAAAGCATTCTTTTCCGGTGGTCACCGAACGGCCTAGAGCAACAGATTCCTTTGTGGTTGGCGGGATAGGGACAGCATCAACGCCATGCTTCCGGGCTGCCGCAACGGCAATTCCAGTAGCTTCACCCAGCCATGGAACCCATACCTGTCTGTCTTTGATTTCCATATTCCTGTTGCCAAGCATTTCATGGAATGAAGATGTTCCGTTCTGTCTTCTGCCTGCAATAGCGTCCATGAACGCTTCGCAACGGGTAATGACACCTGCGTCAGCGGCATGTTCATCGATTTCGATCGTCAGCATGGGTTTTTCACCCATTATCCTTGCTACTTCATGTTGAATGAAGGAATCGGGACCGCACCCGAAGTTAGTGATGTAAACACCATTAAGCATCTTGTTCTCTCTTATTTCAAGTGCTGCTGCGATGATTCGCTGACCGTATTGCCAGTACATATTGGGGTGCATTTCAGCAATTCGTTTCATGGGAAGTTCAAGACAGTCGGTGGGGATGACGACAGCTCCCAGTTTTGCCAGTTTACCGGGAAGCTCAACATTAACAGCAGGGTCCGAACCATTGTACGGTCTGCTTATTATGACAAACACAGGTTGGTTCTCTTCCACTTCTGCGAGAGCTTCTCGACCGAGTTTCAATAACGAATCCGCAAAAGCAGTTTGCTTGTTCCTTGCATTCGTACATGCTTTTACAGCGGTATTTCTATTGATGTTCAATCCTTCAGCCATTTCGAGAAGACCATTCATCCAGTCTTTTCCGGGCAACGAGAAATCAAGTACGGGACTAAGTGTAATAACATTTTCCTCCGTTGAGAGTCCAAGGCTGGAATCGATGATATGCGGCGATCCTTCGATGTAAGGGCAATTGTACGATTCGGAAAAATTACCCTGCGGGAATGATCTTAGAATTGAAGGAAGGAAGATGTAGTCCACATCCTTTTCAAGCAGATCCAGAACATGTCCGTGTGCAAGTTTTACTGGAAAACAGGTCTCTGCTGCCACGCTTTCAACACCGGAATGGATCAAATCACTTGTTGAAGTCCCCGAAAGAACAACATCAAATCCGCATTCTTCAAAGAAAGTTCTGAAAAAGGGAAAGAATTCCCAGAACCAAAGTGCTCTTGGGATTCCCATCCTGGGCTTATTTCCTGATATATCTTCATTGAAATCGTTCAGGAGTAGTTTTTCCCTGCAGATAAACAGGTTTCGTCCTTCAGTCTCCGCTTTTCTTGAAGATTTTCCTGTTTCATACTTTTCGCATCTTCCTCCGTAATAGAGCTTTCTTCCATCCTGTAGAATTACACGGTGGATTTCGCAATTATTCGAACAGCTCTTGCAGATAAATGAATCCTGTCTGTACTTTTCGGAAGCTAGTCGGAATCCCTTGAATGAGGATGGCCCCGGAGTTTTTTCCTCCATTGCAAGCAGAGCAACTCCTATTGCTCCGGTTACATGATGATTGGAGGGTATTGTGATATTGCTGTCGCGGAGAATCGCGTTGAACGCAGCTGCAACACCTTTATTGAATGCCGTTCCGCCCTGAAAGAGAATATGTTTGCCGATTTTCTTCTCGCCTACAACTCTGTGCAGATAATTCTTAACAATTGAATATGAAAGGCCGGAGACAAGATTCTCAACTGAAGCGCCATCCGCCTGATGAGAAAAGACATCACTTTCCATGAATACGGTGCATCTTTCACCGAGACTGCATGGCTCCGGGGCATTAATGGCACAAGGCCCGAAATCCATTATGCTGAGCCCCAGCTTCTCGGCCTGTTCCTCAAGAAATGAGCCTGTTCCTGCAGCACACACCTTGTTCATCTCGAAATCGACAACTCTTCCATTCTCAAGCGAAATGTATTTGGAGTCCTGTCCACCGATCTCGAAAACAGTGTCTACTTCAGGGTCTATCTCAACAGCAGCTCTTGCCTGAGCTGTAATTTCATTCCTGACAATATCCGCTCCTGTGAAATCTCCGATCATATATCTGCCTGAACCGGTTGTTCCAAGGCCGAGAACTTCCCGCTCAGTACCAAGTGTGTGAGAAAGCCTGGAAAGACCTTCTTTTACAGCTTCAAGGGGTTTTCCGGCTGTCATGAGATACTCACTTGCGTGAAGCTCTCTAGATTGAGCTCCAATAGCCACAAGATTTGTGCTGATTGAGCCTACATCAATTCCTATGTACACCGCCTCAGTGGTGGTGGCGGAAGGTTCTACCGCATCAGGATGCTGAATGGAAAACTGTTTGAGAGGTTCAAGTGATTTTCCCGATAAATTTCTTCCAGATGAATCCAGCAGACGGTCGATGTAATTTTTCTGAAGAACCGTAAGATCCCGCGGGTGGGATACAATTGCGGCTCCAGCAGCTACAAGACACCTGAAATGCTCCGGTACAATAAGATCAGAAAACTCATGACCAAGTACTTCCCGGAAAGCTTTAACCATACCCGGATTGGCTGCAACTCCTCCAACAAATGCAACAGGTGGGCGGAAATCCCTTCCGGAAGCGATGGAGCTTTTGAAATTCCGGGCAACTGCGAAGCAGAGCCCTGCGACAATATGTGTTACAGGTGTTCCTATCTGCTGTAGATGAATCATGTCGGATTTCGCGAAAACACTGCATCTGCCGGCGATTCTCGGGGGATTATTGCACTGGAGGGCAAGTTCACCCAGTTCTTCAGGTTTCAGTCCGAGCCTTGATGCCTGCTGGTCAAGAAATGATCCGGTACCGGCGGCACAGACGGAATTCATTGAGAAATCATCGAAAACAATTCCTTCTGTCGCTTTTCTGAACAGAAGAAGTTTGGAATCCTGTCCGCCAATCTCGATAACCGAATAAACATCAGGACAGCATTGAGGTATCGCTCCGGCGAGAGCCACAACTTCATTTACGGGTTTGCTTCCAGCTATTTCTGCGGCTGTTCTGGAACAACTGCCTGTAAATGCAGTGGGTATTCCCTCCCACCCGTCATAATCAGATAGAATAGCAACAAGAGTGTCAACCGGATTACCATGGTGGCGCCTGTACACTGTTCTGGAAATGCTGTTTCCATCAATTTGTACAACTTTAACGCTTACAGATCCCATATCGATACCAATTCTGGCGCTCATCCAGTATGTCCTCCGTGAAACAGTGGTAGTCGTTCAGTAAACAGAACTCTCATAAAACATTTTTGTATTTAATTAAAAGTACTGTCTGCAGGAAAGCGAAAGATAAGCAAATTCTACACGATCTGGTAGTTTACTGTTTGACGAATACTTTTCTCCAGTGGATATTTCAAAGGGAGGAGATCATTATTGAAAGGCTTCAGGGAAACAGCAAATGCCGGATTCCCTTTTTCATCATTATTCCGCTGTTGCTTGTCACTGCGGTATCCGCGTATGTGGGGCCCGGTGCGGGATTTGGAATAGTCACATCCTTTCTTGTCATTTTAAACGCTGTATTCGCTTCGATGCTGTCCGCTCTTTTATGGCCGATAGGTCTAATCATAAGATTCGTCAAGCGCAGAAGGCGGCAGTGTAAACAACTCGCAAAAAGAGTTATCGTACTGGGGCTGGATGGATTTTCACCGCAAATTGCCGAAATAATGATGGATTCCGGCCAATTGCCATATCTTGACACCCTGCGTAAGAACGGCACATTCTGCAATTTGCAGACAACATGTCCAGGGATATCTCCTGTTGCCTGGTCTTCTTTTCAGACAGGTGTAAATCCCGGAAAACATGATATATTTGATTTTCTCGCGCCTGATAGAAAACGTTACCTGGCCACATTATCTTCAGTAAAAACAGGAACAACAACTTCCAGGCTGGGTATTGGTCCTTTCTGTCTGAATAGATCTAAATCATTTGTCAGGCTTCTCCGGAAAAGCAGACCTTTCTGGACTCTTCTGAGAAAGTATGGCATCAGATCCACCATACTGAGAGTACCCATCACCTATCCCCCGGAATCACTGGATGGACAGCTTCTGAGTGGAATGTGCGTACCGGATCTGCGAGGAACTCAGGGAAGCTATACATTATTCTCGGAAAAGGATTCCGGAACTATATATGCGGGAGGTATCCGGCAGAAACTATCGAAAGTTAACGAAAAACTCTGGACAGGAGAACTTCCAGGTCCCCTGAAATGTGATGGAGAATGCTCAGTTATCCCGCTTGAACTGAAAATTTCAGAAAAATGTATTACTCTGAAAATTGGAGACAGGAAAATATCTCTTTCGGAAGGAGTTCTTTCCGCCTGGGTGGAACTTACTTTTAAATCAGGCAGGAAGAAGATCAAGGCAATATCAAGATTCTGTCTGACTACGGAAAACGGCTGTCCCTCCATTTATTCCACAGCGCTTCATATTGACCCTTTCTCTCCATCTCTGCCCATTTCCCATCCTGTGTATTACTCAAAATACCTGGCGGGGCTTTTCGGACCTTTTGCTACGCTGGGTCTTGCTGAGGATACCTGGGCCCTGAACAACAGTGCTGTTTCTGAGAATACATTTCTGGATCAGGCATGGTCCATTTTCGAGGAGAGAGAAAAAATGTATTTTGATGCTCTCTCCCGCACACGCAGGGGCCTTGTCGTATGCGTATTTGATACTTCAGACAGGATACAGCATATGTTCTGGGGTCAGGGAACAGCTCAGGATACTCCGGTTTATAACATGTATTTGAGGATGGATGAACTGATAGGCAGAACACTGTCCGAAATGGGGAAAGACGATATGCTTGTTGTCATGTCCGATCATGGCTTTACATCCTTTCATACCTGTATTGATTTCAACAGGTGGCTTCTGGAAAACGGATATCTTGTTCTGAAAAACGGCGTGGAAACAGTTGACACATCCTTTAAAGGTGTTGACTGGTCGAACACAAGAGCCTGGTCAATGGGGCTTGCCGGAATCATGCTGAACATCAAGGGCCGTGAAGGAAGCGGGATTGTTGAACCTGGCAGCGAGGCTGAAAAGCTTCTGAGTGAGATCGCTGATAAACTGCTTCTTCTTGAGACGGATGAAGGAGAACGTGTTATAAACGCTGTTTATCCCGCATCGGACATATATCAGGGACCTTACTCCAACAGAGCTCCTGATCTTGTAATCGGTACAAAATCAGGATTCAGGGCTGGCTGGGGCTGTGTTACCGGAGGGGTTGGCAGCAAAGTGATTTATCCCAACTCGAGGCGTTGGAACGGAGATCACTGTCATGACCACAAGCTTGTTCCCGGAACTCTGGCATCAAATATGAAACTTGACTCGGAAAACGCTTCTATTCTTGATATTGCTCCGACAATTCTGAGAGTTCTTGGAATCAGACCACCTTCATATATGGAGGGAAAAGTACTTGCTGGAAATGGAAAAATACAATGAAGCGTCGTAAATTCCTGAAGCTGGCGGCTCTTTCTCCCGCAGCTCTTCTGGCATTGAAAACCGGTTGTGCAAGAACGAAATCATCGGCAAAGCGCGTAATTGTACTCGGAATCGATGGATTAGACCCATTTCTTCTTCGGAGTTTCATTCATGAAGGGGTTATGCCTAACGCTGCAAGGCTGACAGGTTATGGTGGGTTGAACAGGCTTGGAACAAGCAATCCGCCTCAGAGTCCGGTTGCCTGGTCGAATTTCATTACTGGATACGGTCCGAATGTTCATGGAATATTCGATTTCATTCACAGGAAGCCATCCACCATAGATCCCTATCTGTCCACTTCACGGGTTATCGGGCCCGGCAGGACAATAAGTATAAGTGATTGGAGATTACCATTGTCCGGAGCAAAAGTCGAATTGCTCCGTAAAGGTGAGCCGTTCTGGAACAAGTTGACGGATGAGGGCATCCCTGTGAAGCTTGTCAAACTTCCGGTCGACTTCCCTCCTGATAAAGGTAAAGCAACTATACTTTCCGGACTTGGCACACCGGATATGCGAGGCAGTCAGGGAAGCTTTACGTTCTTTACAGATGATGCAAGATCAATATCAAACAGCACTTCCGGAGGCGTTGTAGTAGCGGTTAGAGATTATGGCGATAACTGCTACAGATGTTCGATAAAAGGGCCTGAGAACTCTATGCGTGCCGGAAATCCGGAAATGGAGATTGAAGCTGAGGTCCGGGTTGACAGAATCGCGAATGCGGCAAGAATTGACATTCAGGGCAACAGTTATGTCCTTGCCGCAGGAGAGTGGAGCCCATGGATAAGAATGCGCTTTGATGCAATTCCGCATATATCCAGTGTCAGTGCAATTGGCAGATTCTACATGAAGGAGATTACTCCGAAGCTGAACCTCTATCTGTCTCCTCTGAACATAGATCCGCTTGATCCAGCATTGCCGATTTCCACACCGGCCGGTTACAGCAGCGATCTGGCAAGGAATCTTGGAGGATTCTATACGCAGGGTTTTCCCGAGGATACAAAGGCTCTTTCACGGGGAATTCTTTCGGACGAAGAATATCTCCAGCAGGCCTGGATAGTGCTTCAGGAGCGACTTGATCTGTTCCATCATGAGTTAAGCAGGTTCCGTGACGGTATGTTCTTCTTCTATTTCAGTTCTCTGGATCTTAATATCCATATGTTTTACAGAGTACTCGATCCGAACTCACCTCTTTACGCAACCACAAGTCCCCGTTTCAAGGGAGCAATTCGAGAGTTGTACATGAAGATTGACTCTGTAATAGGTCAAGCGCTTGAGGTGAAAGATGCAAATACCGAAGTAATTGTACTCTCCGATCATGGTTTTGCTCCTTTCAACCGTTCATTCAATCTTAATACATGGCTTGCTTCAGAAGGTTATTCTACGATCACCTCGCCAAATCAAAGAAACCAGGACATGTTTGCGGCAATAGACTGGTCATCTACAGCGGCTTACGGTCTTGGAATTAATTCCCTCTTCATCAACAGGGCTGATCGGGAGGATAATGGATCGGTTGCACCTGAACAGGTTCAGGATCTGCTCATTCGATTAAAGCGAGATCTTGAATCAGTTACAGATCCCGCCAGCGGAAGGAGAGTTATCGATAATGCATATATCACTTCCGAGATATATCCAGGCCCTCTCCCTGACTACGCTCCTGATATGATAATTGGCTACGCGAGGTGTTATCGATCTTCGTGGGAGACTACTCTCGGCAGCTTTCCTGAAGAAGTTATCACCGATAATCTTGATAAATGGAGCGGAACTCACTGTATTGATCCCGCAGCTGTTCCTGGAGTTCTGCTTTCCACAGCATCACCGGGAGTTGAGAACCCGAATCTGATGGATATGGGCAGAAGCATTGCAGGTCTTTTCGATATTCCTGTACTTCCACCCGGTGGAAGAAACATCTTCGATGAAAATGGCTCTTAAGTGATTTTCAATATTATTGGAAGCCTTCTGACGATGGTTCTGGACATATTACTCCTTCCATTTCGATCCCTCCCTTCTATATGGGGACTTCTATTCATTTCTCTGCTTACAGGTATCGGGATGATCAGTATTTTCAGATTGACATCCAATCAGGAAAAGATTTCCAGGCTCAGAAAGAAAATGCTTGGAGAGATATTCGGCATACTTCTTCATGTCAGCAGTCCGGCAACTGTGATGAAATTTGCCGGACGCCTTATCTGGAGCAATACTCTATATCTTCTGTATATTATTAAACCCCTGTTAGTTATAGCTATACCATTCATGTTGATATGGGGACAGCTTGATGCCAGATACGGAACTGATATCGTTGATCAGAATACTTCTGTCACGGTTACGGTCGAATACGAGGATTCTCTTCCTGAGAGAGATAATATCACTCTGATCGGCAACGGAATTGAGATAATACAACCTCTTGTGATGGTGGATACTCTCAGGCAGGTCAGTTTCAGAATAATACTCGAGGATGGAACTATCGGCAGCCTCGATGTTAATGGAACATCATCCACTGTGGGCAAAACCGGTACATGGAATGGAGCGCTAATTCTCAGGGGATTTGATACAGAGAATTCTCTGAAGCGCCTGTTCTGTCCATGGGTAGACAAAGGGGTAGTTTCAGGTGATGGACCCATTTCCGGATGGTATTCTCTTAAAACTGTCCGATACGAGGTTCTTGGAGGACACTGGTCCTGGCTTGCGGTATTTCTTGTATTCTCTTCTATCTCCGCAATTGCAGGCGCAAAAATATTCGATGTGAAAGTATAGCGAACGGAGAATCATGCAGAAAATGAAGCTGAAACTTGACAGTGAAACATTCGAAAGAATAAGAAAAGTATCTGAAATCGGGGGCTATTCATCTCCGGAAGAGTTTGTCATTCATATAATTGAGCGTGAACTGGATACTCTCGATCCCACCAGCGGTGAATCCGAAGAGGATATCCGAAGGAAAATGGAAGGCCTCGGCTATATAGAATAAGGGATACTTTGTGTTATAGTGGGAATTTGAGACGAATTTCTTACGGTATTCTTCAGGAATCCATACTTAATAATAGACTATTCATCCAGCAATGTCACAACGGCTGGTTCGCAGCTTTCACCACCGCTGACTGTATATACACCAGATGGTAACTTGACACCGCTGAAGCCACCCCCATCCCATACCCCAACACCATCATTGACCGGAATCTCAGCCACCAGGCGACCGGTTATGTCGTAAACTGAGAGTTCAGAAACAGCTCTACCGGTTACAAGGAACTCAACGCTGCCGCAGAAGGGATTGCAGGATGGTTCTACGATAGTAAGTGCCGTTCCCTGGTTTGATGATTCCTCTTCCTCAAGCCCGAGACTGGCGGCGTTGAACCAGCCGAAGGTGGGATATCTGCCGAAAATTGGCTCTTCTTCACCCTGTCCATATATCACATAAAGATTCCCCTCAGAATCAACTACGCCATCAACATTGGCAAGCTGTTCAGGATCCTCATCACCGTGATCATATGCCGCTGTGGGTTCTACAAGGAGGCTGCCATCATTATCCATGACGATATACCACAGGATCTTTTGCCAGCCACCATCAACCCATACAAGGTAGAATTCCTCGTTGCCGGGAAACGGCAATAGATCCATCATAGTGCTTACAACCATGTCAGGTGACTCACTGACAACTAACCATTTTTCTATCTCCAGATCACCTGTCCGCCCGTTAAGCCTCCAGAAACCATACCTGCTCGGATAACCGCTGATACCCACGCGGCCTACTACTATAAGATCCCCGTTGCTGTCAACGGCAAGACCGGGATATCGAGCCATATCTCCTACATCATTCGTGAAATCATACAATGGGACAGTGATATTACCTTCAAGATCGTACTGCATATACATGTAAGTTTGCCAGCCATCCCCCAGGATAAGATGAACCCTGTCTCCATCTACCAGAAGCATACCGATGATCCATGCTTCAGGAATCATCCAGGTGTACTCCTCGATGAAGCCAGAGCCTGGGGCTGGTGTCCATACAGCATAACGAACATCCTGACCGATGTTGCGTAGAACATGAAGCCTGCCAAGGGAATCAGGACAGGCTCGGATGTAGGGCAGATTCGTGTACTCTGTAAAAAGATGTGTGGCAGGAGTGATCTCACCACCGTCCTCAAGGCTGCGTATGCAGTAGTAAACAGGATTGTACTCGCGCCAGAAGGCCATCAAGCTATCAGACAGTACAACAGGCCAGCTTAAGTATCCGCTTGTTGTATCTCTGGAGACCATTGTATCGGGAACTACAGTTGTTCCATCAAGAAGGAACACCTTATAGCCTATTCTGGGATCAAGCTGGTAGTCTGCCCAGAACATATGGAATCTTCCATCCTGATCCATACTGATATATTGAACAGGATGAGTGGAATTCGGCTCCTCAGTGACGACAATAGGATCACTCCAGCCGGGACCGACCGTTACATTAACAAGTGACAGAAGCAGAAGAAATATCATTCAAGAACTCCCGACCTCCCGGCATCATGCCTGTGCTGGGGCCAGGGAGTGTAACCTGTGGTGCATGATCCCAACTCCCAGCAATGCAACAGGCAATCATCTGTTCCGAACACGATCTCTACTTTACCATCACGGTCTATATCAGCAATGGAAAACCCACTGCTTACCTCAATTCCTTCAGGAAGAAGAAAGGGGAAATTCAAGTCTTCAAGCATTGCTCCCAGCATGTCCATCCCGATAATCAGGCCGTTATCATCCTGCCTTGTAGATGAAAGTATATCCGCAAAGCCTATTCCATCCAGGTTACCTAGTGCAGGAGGGCTTATTCCTGTTATTGAGTATTCGTATTGATCATCATAGTAAATTGCCCAGTTTTCAATCAGCAAGCCATCCCCCGCCCACGCCAGACACTGATTCTCAGCAGGAATTATGAAAGCGTCCATTCCGGTAATCAACGGATCCCAATCCGCAAACAGCCCGAATCTCACTCCGCTGGACGCCACCATGCCTTTCTCACAGAGGATTGAATCAACGCTGAGAGGATCCAGCAGTTGTGCGGGAACGGAATCAACTCCTGCTGATTGAGGATCATATCCCCCCAGCGGAAAACCTATCTCAGCAGAACCGCCAAGCATCCCGACGCAAGGGAGAATATCGTAGTCTATATTGTCCCACTCACGTACTGAGAGAATTGAATCAGCCTGCCAGTCATAGACAGCCATAACATGATATGGTTCCGGAGGGATTTCAATACCAATATCTCCGCATAAGCAAACAGTTTCAGCGTATCCATCGTCATTGATGTCACTGCACAAGATTGCACGACATATCGGGGAATCATCAAAACGTAGAATGACTGACTTGATCAGCAAGAATTCCTGCTCAGACTGATCCCAGGAATAGAGAATGAGTGTGTCATGATTGGCAACAACCATTTCAAGGCCTGGATACTCATCATCCATATCGGCAACAGCGAACTCCGCTAAGGCAGATACACCAAGCTCGAAAAGGTTTTCACCGTCCTCATTGAACAATGCAATATCACTAGAAACCGTTAAAGCCAGTATTTCCGTATGCCCGTCTTCATCCAGATCAGCAAAAAGTGGACTGGTGTTATTGTGTAGCGTTATGTCTCTATTGCACCAGAGACTATCAGTATTCGAATCGTATGCCTGGAGCATTGAGCCTTCAAGAACAACTATCTCCAGTTCGGGGTCTGCATCCAGATCAACAAGCAATGGAGGCTGCTGTACAACTCCGATAGGTTCGATGGGCCATTCCGATTCTGATGGATATATGTCATAGAGGGTTTTGGTTACAGTTCCGGTATTGTTACCTCTCCAGCAGTCATCGCACTGCTCGGCAGGATCCGCTACAGCCTCAAATGTGAGTTCTTCAGGTGGATTGAACCAGGAAGCATCCCAGGTGAAATCATACTCCTGTTTCTCCCCAGGTTGAAGACCGGCACAAGGTAAGTTAAATACGCTGATACTTGTCCCTGTTATAGTCAACCGTAATGTGAACGAACCTGAAGCAGATCCTCCATTGTTACGGACCGTTACAGTAATATCCTCCTCGAAACCTGTACGGGTCTCTTCTGGATAGTTACCAGGAACAATATCATCAGAGTAAACGACAAGATCACACTTATCAGGATACCTGACCCGATCTCCTATATCAATAGCGGGATCTCCAAGTAAGTTGACCTGACCAAGTGCTCTCGTGCCAGTACCGTCCGGGTAAAGGAAATAATCTTCTACTACGCTTCTCAATCTTGCACCAGCGATTGACTCACCAAGCCGGCTCTGACCGTAACAGTAGATTGATTCCAGAATCCCTTCGCCATACAAACGATATTCTGGATTTACATTTAAATTATGTGATGCCGCAAATACACCGACAACAGGACAATCCGTGTTCTTCAGAACAGCTTCAGCAAGACAATCGGTTGTGAAATCGTACTCTGGAGGATTATTGTACACATCCATACATAAATTGGGATAACCGTTACCTTCAGGATGAAGTGCCTGAGTATGATTGAATGTACCTGCTCCGCAACACATCAAAAGAACAAATGGCGGATAGTGGTTCTGAGCTGGAGTAAGATGATGAGCTGTCAGACAGTTGAATACACTGTCCGGTTCTCCAAAACCCGAATCCGGGTGAAAACGAGGGTTCCATTCCAGACCGGCACTGAGCATGTGCAAATCACCATGATTGCTGTAGAACAGCAGTCCTGCACCGTTTGAGAACTTATTGATACAGGAATCAACCCATTCATGGCTGCTGAGCATGCTCCCGTCATGCCAGGTTGTATCTCTCCCGTCACCACAGTATGTGGTGCTGTAGTCATATCCAAGCCAGTCGCAGAAACTTTCAGTCCATTCCTTTGTGGGACTCCAGTTTTTATAGGATTGAGTGAATGTAACAGTGTCTTCATGTCCTGTACCTGCAAGCCGTACAATCTTCCTGAGATTGTCGGACTCAGGCGATGTCAGAGGTTGCTCATACTCGATGATGTTATCTATCATGGCCTGAAGGGTGTCGGCTCCCTTTACGGACAGCCTGCCGACCATCATGTCAGGTAATGCGCAGGCAACTTCACGCGGATGATTGAAATACACGAACCACTCATCGTTGGCGTATCCATCAGTGGTTGGCTGACCAGCACCGTCGAATTGAAATGTCGGCAGAAACCAGCCCTCTCCGCCGAAAGATGGATCTTCGTGATCTCCCACAAGCAGGAAGTATGAGGGCTTGATAAGGGAGTCAGCTCCCCAGGCCCACATGGCTTCCGTGAAATCGCGGATGATATCAGGGGTTAGCGCAATCGATCCCGAACCGAACTCGGTCATTACCTCATTTGTTGTTACTATGGCTACATCAAAGCCGTTGAGATCAGCCCTGTGCCAGGCAAGGCTGTCTATCCACCAGCCGTCAAGACCGGTTGCCGTAAGGATCACATACTCAGGAACGCTTGAAGGACCTGTTATCAGGTCGAAGTTTCTGAATACTTCGGGATTCAGTGGATGCGTCTGCTCAACAGGGTGATAACCAATTATGGGAGAATCCTCGACCATGGGCTGGAAGGGGCCAAGGCCGGTGCTGCTCCAGTCAGCCTGGGTGCTGTCAAAGCTCACTGCAACGCTGAAACCCTTTACTGTCCTGATACTGTCCTCCGATGCAAGGAAACTCACAGGATAAACCTCTATCAGAAGAAGACGCTGGTCGAAAAGGCGCATCTCTCCCGAAACACTGACCATATCTGCAGGCCACCATTCATCACTTTCGTAAGCGGCGGAGTCCTGCTTGAAAACTTCTATAACCTCGGGAGTTCTCTCATGTATTACTGAATCCTTCGGGGCTGGATATACAGGATATGTTGAGAAAGCTTCTTCTCCATGGAACGACCAGCTTACAGAAGGCTCAACTGAGTCAGGAATGGCAACCATGCATATCATTACAGGTACTTCTGGATATCCGATGCTGTCAGTTACAGAAATATCGATAAATCTTATAAAATCTTCTCCATCGTGAGAAACTGAATCGAATGAAACCCGTGTATCGATTGTGAAAGCTACTAGTGAGCTGTCAGCTACTGTTGTATGAATCGGAACCGGACTTGAGATGATAAGGAAGAATAGAATGGAATACATTACATACCTCCAGATGAACGAAAATCATTCAAT
>JAUXIK010000058.1 GCA_030620995.1 Candidatus Aegiribacteria sp. | reverse complement strand
CAGCGAAACTATCCCGAGCGGTCCCCCGTTCGTGGATGTCCTCGCGTCTATCATACCCGATATGTAAATGGGACCGGTCGATATCACCGTAAGTGGTACTGTCAGTACACTCTTCGACTTCATGTAGACCGGGATACCACCGTTATCAATAAAAACAAGATTTGAATCGGGGCCGAGCTGTATCATTTCGGTCGAACTGAGTTCTCCTTTTCTTATCAGTATCCGGTTACCGTCGAACAGCAATCTCTTCACTCCGTAAATAAGAGTTCCCTGCTCTGCGGCTTCAGATCGTAATCCGTCGAAGTATTCGTGAAGCCTCGTGAAATTAATTTTCTGAGCATCGGTGTCCCAGGAGGGACTGCCTCTCCGGTGGCTTGCGAATGGCTGCACCCATGTATTGCTTCCCTCCGGATGAGGGCTTTCGGAATAGCCTGATCCTGGAAAGTAAAATCCTCCTTCTGTTGTAGTGGATATCTCCCGTACAAAAGGGTCGTTTGCCGAATCCTGTGTGGCGCTCGAAAACTCAATGGTTCCATTACAGTGCACCGGACCTTCTATCACCCTTCCATCCGTGAAGATACCTGCCGGAATCGATTCATCAACAAGTAACGCGTACCGTGAAGGGGAATCGGGAACGTACCTGGCAACAACAGTTTCGATCCCTTCACCCGATCTGCCGATGCTTCTGATCTCCACACCCTTATTGGCGAACGGTCTTTCAGCGAAATCGCAGGGATCTATAACCACAAAAGCTCTGTCATCCATTCCCGGAATCAATATCCATCCCTCGCTGTTACCCGGAAGAAAGAAGGGTTCGGTTCCTGCAGGAGGAAGTAAATCAAGAGAAAGATAATGTATTGCGAGCCTCATACCTGATTCAGCCGCGAACCGGGCACTGATCCTGTCTACTGTCCAGTTCATCGATTTGACATTGGACGCAAAAAGAACGTATACAGCTCCGGCAAGAATGCTCAGAACGATCATGACAATGAAAACAACAGCGAGAGCCGCACCCCTGCGGCTCCCGTTGCTGCTTCCGTTTCCTGACTTAGCTATCGTTTCGGTGCTTCCTTTCAGCATGTTACTGCTGGTCAGTTCCAATGTCACTCTCCGTAACATCCTCCTCTTCCCAGTAGGCAGTGTCCCAGAGACCGGTCTGAGGATAGAATGGAGGATGCATGGTCATCAGTCTGGGATCGTAGACAATGTCTGACCAGTAGCCATAAGTAGGTGAAGTTGGATCAGTTGTCCATCCCTCCTCGTTTATTATGTAGCCGCCCACGATTCTAAGGTCAATGGCAGGAGATGGCCAATGGCGTGAATCTAACTTCTCGCACTGGAAAAAGCCATCCAGCACCATTATCACTCCATCAAACTCCAGCCTTGTTGCATCGTATGTACATATCCTCCAAGGGTCAATCCATTCAGCGGGACCTGCCCATTTGGGGTTATCCGGGTCTTCAGCTATGGTAAAGTCTCCATTCTTCACGATTATACCAAGCATGATATCGTTATCCGGGTCAAGCAGATCCCTATTCTGGTAGAGAAGTGAACCGGACATGACGAGATGGCCGTTGCTACCTATAGTCAGTGGTATGCTAAGCCCCGTAGTAAGCGGATCTGTCAGGATACCCTTCAGATAAACAGTCTCGGCTGAACCGTTATCTATCCAGACAACCGGATTGTTCAGTGCGGCAAGATCGTATGATACTGTGGGACCGGCATTGGTCTCTCGAACAAGAAGCGTGGAATCCCTAAGTATCATCCTTGTTCCATTGTCCAGACCGTTGAGCATAAGTCCTCCGGCTGAAGCCGCATTGTAGGCAGACTGCCACATAACCTCTCCGGACCCGAAAGGTATGGGATCAACTCCAAGGGAAAAGTAGGGTTCCCCCATGATCATTTTTTCGTAAGGCTCGATCCAGAGTTTGCCTGTTTGAGGAACCGCGGTTGGAGCATATCCTCCTTGAACGTAGTAGTATACATTTTCTACTATCGAGAGCGAGTAGAACCAGGGGTCGCAATCCCTACCAACGGTACTACTCCCAATATTAACGGAAGTGTTGGTATGGAATGGTCCATCAAACCTGTATTTGTCTCCATACCATCCACCTGAGCCACCTCCACCATCGTTCAGGAAAGTGGCGTATTGAGCGAAGTTTCTGGGCAGGATCATAGTTCCGATCCCGTAGGAGTAACTCTGATCTTCGGATACCACCTTGGAAAGAACCCTTACTTCGTAAGAGTTTGCCGCACTTACCTGATCATTCATATTATGGGGGTCAACCCATGCCTGAACCCATCCCAGGCCTGAACCCAGATCGAACCAGTCATCAGAACTGGCGGGATCGGGAAGGAACCTGATGGGGTCCTTCCCCTGAGGCACATCCGCGCCGCCCATTATCATGTACACCGACAGATTAGCTCCCGCCTCGGCGGTAAACCTGGACTGGATTTGCTCCTTTGTCCATTTTTGTGACCTGATATTGGAATCGAAAAGCATATATACCGCTCCCACGAGTATAGTCAGTACTACTGCGGAAATTAAGACCAATACCAGGGCGGAGCCTCTTATTTCATTTTTTCTCATGATACTCCTCCTAATAAATATTGGCACCGTAAATCTCGATGTTGTCGAGATTCCATCCGCCACGTTCCAAATTGGGACCAGAAATCAGCGAGAACAGTATCCAGTAGTAGTCCAGGCTGTCGCCTTCAGCCTTGAATTCTGTGGATACATCCAGTACCTCGGTATCCCAGACTTTCTGATTTTCGCCATCATAACGGCGGACTTCCACCCACTGGCTGAGGTCATTGCGATCGGGCGGAATCGTATCGTTGGAGAAAGCCAGGTGTACCCAGCAGTCATCCAGAGGCGCAAGTCCCACACACCTGTAGAAAGCAAGCCTTATGATATCGTAGCTAAGAGTGGGAGCCATATCGTACCGCTCGGAGCAAAGCCATGATGCCTCGTTAGAATAGTAGTAACCTTCATTAAATGTCAGGGCGTTTCCTGCGTAGTGTCTGCCATTCTGCGGTGTTGGCTGGGGATCAGGTTTCGGCCAGAAAAGCGCGGTGAATCCGATTTCCCATGAGCCGTTGAGTCCTCCATGTGACCATGGTCCTATGTAGTTGACTGTACCCCATGTCGTCCAAGCTTTTTCCCAGGCATCAGGGTAGAACTCATCGGTTTCGTTAAGATCGAGATAAGACCAGTTATCCGTCCAGAGAAGTGTGTCCTGCTCATGCAGATCGTGCTTCCAGAGAGTGAAATCATCTCCCCATGAATCGAGCCTTACCTCCAACCCGGTTTCAACTGAGTCGGCCCAGACCGAGAAATTATCTATGACGTAACCATCCTGGTTGTTCGCTGGTATCGGAACTGCGCCGAAGACGAAACGGAACCATAGAGTCCGCCCCGCATAGTCTTCAAGATCAACTTCAACCGTATCCCAATTCATGCTGACGGGATAGTTGTATCCATCACTTTTTTCCCTGTAAGTATTTATCATCCCTCCCGGATAATCCGATCCGTTCTTTATCTTGTAGTAATCCGGATCCAGAATGCCGCTTTCATATTCTATCCTGTCCCAGCTGCTGCTGTCTGTGGATATTTCAATGAAGGTTCCCTGATTCTTGTTCCTGAGCCAGTAAACGTGAGTAAATCTCATTATCGGATCTGTATAGCCGCCGTCCATCACCTCCGGAATGTCGACGGATTCGGAAATCAGATGACACCAGCTGTTCCCTGTATAACCCGGATCGACTTCAGAATAATCATCGGGGTCCTCAAAGTCCTCTGATTCCAGTATATCGCCGTACTCGGCAGGTGGTTCGCCGATCACCCATGCTATGACATTGTAGAATATCTGCCAGCCGCCGTCAGTTGTGTATTCGCTGGCGTCGTAGGCGCTGAAATGAACTCTGCGATGCTGAGTAGTCTCGTCTCTGACACATACTCCGGAAAGATATGGCAGGTTTTCCGAGTATGTGAGAAGTGTATCGCCAGGTGAGTTGTAGATAAGACTGTCGAGAACTGACTGTACGCCTCCAGTTCCGAGTCTGTATGCAAAGAATATTCCGAATTCATTCGGCAGGTTTCTGTTTACAGGATGCCAGTTATTGGCCGGAGTCATCTGGTCATTGATCTGTTCCATACAGACGGCAGCCATTGAGAAAATATCAACTGCGTCTCTGGCGTTCAGAGTGACAATTGGAACGTCCAGCGGAGCGGCCGTAGCATTATTGAATATATCGGGATGGGGAAAAACTCCGGAATCATCCCTGTGCCTGAGTACAATCAGGTTGATTCCCTCGCCGATGAAGTCGTAGGTCTCCATTTCATCGTCGTTAAGAATCTCAACGCTCAGCCCCCAGAAGAGTAGCCTGTTTATCATTAGCAGCTCATCTTCGTTCGGGTTATGATCCTCACCGGTTCCCGGAACATTAAAAACAACCAGTCCACCGAGATCCGGAGGCGGCCAGAAAGCAGGGTTAATGTTATGATTCATCCCCAGATTACGCGGGGAGATAGTGGTGCTGACCTCTGTCGTGTAGGTTTGATTGCCCCATGTATCGCTGAGTTCAACGGATATCTGAATATGTCTTACGAGATCTCTGTTCAGAGAATCCAGAGGTTCTGACAGTGGATTGCCAAGTTCATCGAGATAGCCTAAATCAAGGGATGTGATATTACTTCCAACAAAGCGTACATCACCGGCCTGGTCAGAAATAATGAATCTCTCATTCGCGACGGCTACAAGCCTGTAATCCGTATTGAGAATGGGTTTTTCTCCTCTTTCTTCCCAGTCCGCATAAAACTCAAACTGATCATTATCAGCTATGACGACCGGATGCCAGTCGTCATTGTCCCAGCCACCCTTCGGCATGTAACCGGCGTAGATGATCTCATCGGTTACCTCTTCGAGAGCCATACGTCCTATTGTAGTCAGCTCGTTCTGGCGTCTGGAAAACTCAAAATGCTCGGTACCTCTTGTGAAGAAAAGGAAAACAGCGCCGAAGACCACCAGAAGTACTACAAGAACAATAGTGATCTCGACAAGGCTCATTCCCTTTCGTAATTCATTTCGTTTTTTCATTCTACACCACCTTAAAATATTTTGCTGAAACTGAAGGTTTGCGCACCTGAAGCTCCAGTCCATGAGATAATACACTGCACAAGTCTCGCATTTGGATAAAGAGGATCATAAACGGAGATGTCGAAACATCTGGCAAAACGTCCGAGAGTATCCGGAGTGGTCAATCCGATCCCCATTGAGGTTACGTCGAGTGTACTGATCTCCTCTAATCCCTGCCTTGCCAGTTCCATAGCCTGGGTCCTGTCATCCACGATATCTGACTGTTTTATGATGTTCGTGAAGAAAAAACCAACACCGGTCAGCAGGATAGCCAGTAGGATAGAAGTGATAAGAACCTCAACAAGGGTAAACCCTCCTCCTCCATACTTTTTCACTGTTCCTTTCATATTCTCCTCCAATCAGAATTCACTATTCCATTCCGTAAAATCTTCTTACAAGTTCAACACCAACATTATTTTCACAGTTTACCGAAACGCTCAACTCCCGGATACCAGGAGAAATAGTCGTAACAGTCTGTCGTATTCTGAATTCCATTCCACCGGTATTTTCAGTATCAAGAAACACTCCTGCCTCCGGAAGGTTTCCGGAATTGTGCAGTGAAATCATTGAATTCGCGATCAAAAGTGCACCCCTCCTCTGTTCTATATTTCTGCTGCCCTGAACGAAAAAGTTGAGGGCAAAAGCCAGTGTTCCCAGAATCAGCAGCATCACAAACGAGGCTACTACGACTTCTACAAGTGTCATGCCCTGCCTGTCAGCTTTCACCGACTCCCTCCCTTCCGGCGTAAACCCGTGAATTATCTCCGTATCCATATATGGTTATCCACCACATGTTGTCGAGAATCATACCTTTATTTCCAAGTGTCCTCACTCTAAGTGAAAGATACAGTCCATTTCCGCTGAGGGGATTCATGAATATCCTTAATCCATCTTCTTCAAGAGATAGAATATCTGTTCCGAAACCATCGAGATCGCTCATCAGTGCTCCTTCTGAATGGCAAAGATCTCGAGAATGACCCCCAAAGGTTGAGGCTGTTCGAAATAATCCATCCGAAGAACCCAGCAAGACTCCATGTGAGGATTCGATCCTCCCTTCCCAGTCAAGGGTAAGTATCCCGATTCCGGAATATTCCTGAAAACCGTTCCAGGACAGTTTTCTCCAGACAACGGATTCATCGCTCAGAATCCATCTTCCCGCAAGATTGAATGTTCCCTCAATCCCGCCCCAGGCAACGAGAGTTCCTTCCGTCAGTGTATCGCGCTGAAGACAACCTCTGAAACCTGACAGAAACGAAAGACTGTTCGGACCGGCCCAGACCATATCGAACACACCGTCCATGTCGAAATCACCCGAGAAAACATCGACTACCGGAAATTCCGAATCCGGGGAGTCCTGAAAGTCTCCAATCTCCCCGTAGATGCTGCCGTTACTCAGGATTACAGGAGATGTTCCGGGTTCACTGAAGGCGAAAAGAACCCTTTCAGAACCTGGCATTACAAGCTGTGCCCTATTTCTTCCGTTTGAAATGAGCAAAGTCGGTTCATCATTATAAATGCCGACGGAAACCAATGATAAACTATTCCATAGAGGCAGATTAACAGGATAGGATTCGATGGAAGCATCTTTGAACACTGTATAAACTGTGTCTTCCTTTCCTTCTCTGAATGCCGCTATGAGCAGCGGCTCCCCATCAGCAACAGTACCGGCTGCAGTCCAGATTTCCGGTTTCGAAGGCAGATATGTCGGAAAACCTTCAAGGCTGCTCATAGTAACACTGTCGATGAGATCTATTTCAATGCGGTCTTCTGATTCACAGATCAGAAAAAGGTACTTTCCGGCTGGAATTACTGCTCTTATACCTGAACAGTCCCGCGCAAGCAGGTCTTCTCTTGGCGGAACGACATCCGTTTCAATGAGAGTGAATGTGGTGCGCATCGGCCCGATACTGTATTCCGGAAGATCATTGAAGTCAGATACCTGGCTGTTCCTGAAGTCCATGCATAGCGCGGCAACAGCACTTTCCTCAGTAAGTCTTGCCTGAGTTCTCTGCTCCAGAAATACCTGCTGGTCGACAACTCTGGAAATGTATCCAATGAGCAGGGCAACTGACAGCATTACAACAAGTGAAGCGGCAAGGGCAATAACAAGTGCTGCGCCGGAGGTTTTTCCTCTGAATGCGTTTCGAGTTGAACGATTCATATAGTTATTCATAACATTATTATGTAATGCATAATGCTTGCCAGAAATATATTGATATTATTGCCTGTTTACTATCTGAAATATTAAATATATGCCTGCTGCAGATACAGGAAAGTGCAGAGATCTTCACACAATGTGAAAGGCTGTTACATTACTGACTGAATAATTCCGCTTCGGTTGTCTCTTTAAGATCAGCTCTTATTATTGTCTTCCGGGCATGCTCCAGTCCTACATAGAATCGCTCGGAGTAAAGCTCATAATCATCTCGCAGCCTCTGCGGGGTCATATTCACGGTAATAACATTGGCTCCCGCGTCGAAACACCGAAGCTGGCCATCCTCTCTCAGACGCTCAAAAGTACTCGTTGCCGGTATGAGTGTGTTCTTTAAATATAGCCTCATAGCGGCTATGAAGCGAAGCCCCAGATCAACGTCACCTACGGGATAATCTTCAAGGGGTGTTCCCTTTGCCGGGAGAAAGATGGACACACTCGACATGTCAACATTCAGATTCTTCATAAGAATAAGATCATCAACAAGAGAATCCACTGTCTGCCCCGGAAGCCCGAGGAGAGGTCCGGATCCGATATGATACCCGTGTTCACGGAGAGTGCGGAGCCACTGTATTCTGTCCTCCAGCAGGAAGCCTGGCTTCATCGCTTCAAACAGCTCTTTGTTGGAGGTTTCATGTTTAAGAATAAATTTTCTGGCTCCGGCTTCAAACCAGTGGTCAAGGTCACCTGCTCTGTGAATTCCGACACACAGAAGCACCATCATACCCATGTCGGATATCCTCCTGATGACATCTCCCAGCCATTCAGCGTTGTATTCCTCACTTTCAGCCGCCTGAAGAAAAAAGGTTTTTATACCATTCGCAAGCGCGGTTTCAGCCACGGATACTATTTCATCAGGGTTAAGTGTGAATCTGAGGATTTCCGTATTCTCTGTTCTCATTCCACAATAAACACAGCTGCATCGGCACGTGTTGGCAAATTCGATTACAGCCCGTATGAAAGCCCTGTCACCAAAGTGAAGCCTTCGTACTTCTCTTGCGGCTTTGAACAGTATTTCCGATTCTTCATCTGATGAAAGAAGTATCGCTTTCAGATCATCTTTAGAAAAGCAGTTGTTCAACCGGTCAGTAATCCATCTCTGATCAATACGCTCCATTAACGTCATCCTTTTCAAGCTTGTGTTGAATCAATAAAAGAACATCTTCTGTTTCAGGCATGATTCCTGTCCATATCCGGAACGACTCCGCAGCCTGATATACAAGCATTGATTCCCCCGTGAACACCCTTGAGCTTTGAGTGTGAAGAAGATTCCTCCATTTCCAGGATCGGTTGTAATTCAGGTCAATAAAGAACCTGTCTTTCAGAGATTCAGCATCGACCGGAAAGGAATCGTTATCCATCCATCCCAGCGTTGTTGCGTTTATTACAGTACAGTCTTCTGTACTCAGAATGGCAGATTCTATTTCATCAAGTTTCCGAGCAGGGGAATTTCCTCTCCATGCTCCCGGATTCCTGCCAAATACAACAGATTCAGCTCCATCGGACGAAAGCACTGAATCTATCGCAAGCGCGACACCTCCGACCCCAACAATGAAAAAGGGCTCAGGAGGTGACAGGAGTGAAAGAAGATGCCGGAAACCGCAGGTATCAGTATTGTAACCATAATTCACTCCATCAATTCTATGAATAGTATTTATTGCTCCAATTACAGCTGCATCACCCTTGATCTTATCACAGATTCGGTAAGCTGCAGCTTTATGAGGATAAGTAACATTCAATCCCGCGATCCCTGTTTCCAGAAGAATGGATACTTCATTTACAAACAGCTCCGGCATCAGTGGATATAATTCATACTCTCCATGCAGTTTGCAGCATTTGAGAAATTCGGAATGAATGAATGGAGATAATGACTGTTCAAGAGGCCAGCCTGAAAGACCAAGTTTATAGTAATTTTCAGTTTCAGCCATGTCTCAGTCTTCGCATTCTCTGGAATATTCGGTACAACCAGTCAGATGGACCAGCTGTTTTGAAGAATACAGGATCAAAGAAATCACAGTTCTTATCAACCAGTTCCTCGTTTATCATCTGCAACGCAATAGGGGAATGAGCATACACCCTTATGGTTCCGATATTCACAAACGTTTCTCTGCGACCAAGCATCAGCCTGACCCTGAACATGAACCAGAGTTTCCTGAGTAATGAACCAAATCCCTCTCCCGGATTCCCGTTGAAGAAGTTGATACCAACATGGAAACTCAGTGCTCTTGCGGCCTTTACAGCGGGAAGAAGATCCGCTGCCTTTCCTCGCTTGCCCATTCTTTGAAGACCTCTGTCAGAAATTGCATCCGGTGAAAAATCAACCTTTACAGCTCCGGCGCGTTTCATTCTTGCGAGCTGATCAGGTGTTATCCTGTCATCAAGCCACGCGCTCCAGGATATTTTCGTCTCAGATGCCTCAATAGCAGACAGAAGTTCCTCAAAATAGTCCTCCGGAGCGTTGAATACCGAATCAACGAACTGAAACCGCGAAACACCGAGTTTCTCCAGAGTCCTGATATCTTCCAGAACCTTGGCTACAGGTCTTTCTCTGAATTTCTTTCCACTGAGATAGCTGTACGTACAGTAAGTACAATTGAATTCGCAGCCCCGTCTGCTCTGGATACCTATGGCGTCATCGGTTGAATAGTGTGATATGTCCAGAAATGTGTAATCCGGAGAAGAGATAGCATCAAGCTTGACTTTCCCCCAGGGAAGCAATCTGCCTCCGCCCCAGTCCGGAATGCTCGAACCATGCTCGATATGATTCAATAGCGCCGGGAGCTGATCCTCGCCTTCTCCAGGCAGACCATAATCTATCCTCGGATACCGATCCAGAATTATTTCAGGGTATATGGAAAATCCGGTTCCGCCTACTACTAAAGAGCCTCTCCATTGTTCCAGAACATCAATGATCTCCGAAAAGGGTGTCATATATGAAAAAGTTACAGGATAAGTGCTGTCGTCAATGTTGCGCAGGGAGATGCATACAACGTCAGGTTTGAACGATTCAAGCTCACTCTTCAGAATATCTGCAAATTCAGAATACAGACTTAAATCCACTCCCCTGATGTCGTGATTCCTGAGCTGACCGGCAAGACAGGCAAGACCCAGGGGGAATATGGGTGCTTCTCTTCGCCCGGTTGGAGATTGCAGCAAAAGAATTTTCAACAGGTTTTCCCTCTTTTCAATTTTCCATCCTGGAGTATTTTAAGTATAATGAAATCTATGAGAACCAGCTTCGCTGTCATAATCACATTTCTGATTCCTGTTTTCTTTCCCGCACAGCGGATTGAAGCAGGCTGCGAATTGGTACGCATTCCCTCACTGGATAGCCTTGCTTCTGATATTTCATTACTTGGATATGTGCCTTCAGGAGGAAATCTACTGCTGCTGGCAACTGCAAATCACTGGTTTGGATTATTGTCCGGAGTGCAATTTCTGCCGGGTGACAGCAGGGAACTGAACTCTATTCAGGAAGACACATCCGGAAAGTGGGGGTATTACGGTATCGCCGACTGGTCCGCCGGCGGGGATAAGGTTCTGGTCCTTGCCCCTCCTCCTCGCTGTATTCCTCTCGAGATTCAATCAGAGGTTCCGACTGGTTCTGAAACCGGCTTCATTCTCTATGGTTACGAAACTCTCCGGAATCCTCAGGCAGCAATCAGAACTCCTGGAATGCAGATAATTGATCTGATACCGGACTCCACAGGAAGATACACATTTTCAGCTGCGGAACATGGAATTTATTGGGTGGAGATAATGGAACAGACAATATCGGGACCTTCCATTATCCTTCTCTTTCCGGTGATATCAGGCGGCACGGCAGCTGATGTTCTGCTGGGTGACATACCTTCAGCAGCGTCAGATGCAGCATGTCCTGAAGATGTACTCGATGAGATAAACATGCTCAGAGAGAATGCTGGAATCCCAGCTCTTCATCGTGAAAGCATCCTTGATTCCATTGCTTTTATAAGGGCAGGTGCTCTTGCTTTTTCCGGAACCTCGGTTCATTTCAGTCCCCTTAACAGCGATCTGCCGGATATTCTGCCAGCAGGAGTGGATACATACGGCGAAAACATCGGAAGAGGTGCAGGATACCAGGAGGCCTGGTCAATGATCCTGATAAGCCCTTTCCACCTGAGAACATGCATGTCTCCAACCTATCGAAATATCGGAATTGCCGGTGCCGTGGACTCAGACGCATTTGAATGGCAGCTGGTCATGGTGCAGATCTTTACATCAGGGAGAAACGGATCATGATAAATCCGTTCAGTGAGATATTTGGATGCAGCAGTCTGTTATCAGTTGGATTTCTTGATCCGGATTATATTCTGATTATTGCAGTTCTGACTGTGGGGAGTATTATCACCGGCGGTTATCCAATAATCACTTCGTCGTCAATTGAATTCTCCATGAACAGAATATTCATCTTTGTAATATTTTTCCTCTGTCCGGTGATTCTTGCTTTTGAGGTAACCACTGTATGTATTCTCGTCAGTTCACTTCTTAGAAATAAAGAATCAGGAACAGCATTCTGGCGATATCTGATTTCAGGAATCACTGCAACTGCGATTCTCCGAACAGGTTCTATCTTAATTCCGGGGTTATTGCAGAACTTCCCGCAACAGCTTTCAATAGTATTGGCCATCCCTGTTGTAATTCTATCAGATATCGTTCTGAATCTTTCATTCTCGAGAAAATGCACTTCGCCTGTCACCGATAGAATAGGCAGGGAATTGACATCTTACATTGTTATCCTTCCACTCACTCTCATAACAATCATTCTACTAATACAGGCAGAACTTCTCGGCGCTCTTCTTGCCGTTTCCGCAATTACAGGATTCTCTTTCATTGGAAGGTCAATAGTTAAGAAATACAGAATAAACCAGTTCAGGATAAGAGAAATCATTCATCAGAATATACTTGCCGCACGACTGATGGAATCCTTTACTTTCAGCGAATTCCTGGCAACACTCGAAGAGTATTTTTCAAAATCTGAGGAATGCAGTATAAGAATTCTTTCCCGCTCCTCGGGTAGTGCTGACTGGATACTGTGGAGTCTGAACGGTCAGAGAAATGTTACCCCTTCTGAGATTACGGGTAATATTCCCTGCAAGGGCAGAATTTCGTCGAATATCAAGGTTCGTGAAATAACTGCGACAGTTGTAGGATTATCGGATAATTCAGATCTCCTGTTATTATTAAGTGGTCTAAACGAAAATGTAATCCGCAGAATGCCATCAAATCTGCTGGATAATCTGACGCTTCTTCTCAAACACACCTGGGAGGCAGTCGGCCATTCGATGAGGAGTGAAAAATCATTCCTTGCAGCAGCTGTCATGCTGGCACGGTTGGCTGATTCAAAGGATGATTACACTCATGGACATTCAATGAGAGTATCAAATCTGTCCTGCGCGCTCGGCAGGGAACTCAGACTCTCCCGGAAAAACATCCAGATTCTAAGAGTCGGAGCAATCCTCCATGATATCGGGAAACTTGCCATTCCGATACCGATTCTCACAAAAAGAGGTCTCCTGACAAGAAAGGAAAGAGAGATAATCCAGGATCACCCTGTCGAAGGAGCGAAAATCGTATCAGAACTGTCCGGGTATGAAGAAGTCACTAAAATAATTAGAAGCCATCACGAGAGACTTGATGGAAACGGATATCCCGATGGTCTTCAAAACATTGATATTCCCTTTCTTGCGAGAATCGTTGCTGTAGCAGACACATTCGACGCAATAACAAGTGCCAGATCATATCATTCAATTGCAGACCGGGATAACGCTATTGAAACAATAAAAGAGGGAAAGGGAATTCAGTTCGACTCCAGGATAGTTGATGCCCTTGAGAAAGTAGTTCTCAGCGAATCGGCGCATCAGGCATGATTGAAAAAAAACGACCGGAAGGAATGACTTTATTTGTGGGAGCAGCCATTCTTCTTCTCATTCTCTGGCTTCCTGTGAAATACGCACTTCCCGGCGCAGAGGAAATATTCACTCTGTTCTGCATCTGGCTAGGACTTTTCTACACGGTTGCACTGAGAAGTCAGCGCACGATCGGTTATCCGGTAGTTCTCTTTCCAGCATTTCAGGCATACATGTCTGTAACCGGATATTCGCTTTTTCAGGAAACCGGTTTCGTACTCGCAACTTTCCTTGGATCATTTGTCTATTTTCTTGGATCTGGCGGAAATCTGTCGAACTGTTTTCGTCGGGGTTTGAAATTCATGTTGATAAGCCTCCTGTCACTTAGAATTACAACAATAGTATTTCAGCCATACCGAATACAGGTTCTGTCCAACAATTATCTGGCTGCTGTCGTTCTCGTGGCAGCGGTGCTGATAGCTGTGCTGTTTAATCATGTATTACATCTGCTCACCGGATTCACAGAGTATAGAGGAATCAAATATGCCATATCACAGTACACTAAATCGATAATCTATCCTGCTTTGTTCGTTCTCTTTCTCGTTCCAGCTGCAATTCATTCAGCTACGGTTTCCCGCAGTGTCTGGGAATGGGGAATTGTTGCCGGTGTTACCGCGATACTCATTATTCAGACATGTTTATCCGTTCTGATCGACAGAGCAAGATTTTCCTTCTCAAGAACCAGATTTCTGGAGAATGAACTCGGTAAGCATTCTGACATTCTTGCAAACATCAAAACCCCGATTGAAGCTCTTCGTACTCTTGCACAGTTCTGGTTCCGGGCCGCGGAACCAGAAGCGGTGAGAGTGAGCTGGAATAACATAAGCCTGACCTATCCTCCATCCATGACTCTTCCCGATCACGCTCCATTATCCCGAACAGGAACAGGAGGGCTTCTTCTTGAAATATGGCCTGCATTGAATACAACTCTTGACTCGGAAAGACTGGAGATATTCGTCTCACAGACAGAGATAGTTCTTCAAAATCTTGAACTGAGAAATAATGTTCTGAAAAGTGGATGGAAATGTCTGGAGGCAATGGTCTATTCCCTTGATATGTCTGATAGCAAGCAGACTGGTTACACCAAGCAGGTTGCGACAGTAGCACGTAATATCGGTCGGGAGATGAGTATGGACGATGATTCGCTGGAAGACCTGAAAATGTCCGCAATGCTCCATCTCACAGCAGCCATTCTTGAAAAAGCCGAAGAAGACTCTCAGGAAACCTTCTCTGCAATTCCTTCAAAAGTACAGTTTCAGCTCCCGCCGGATATTGTCAGAGGAATCAGACATATATCGGAGAATTATGATGGTTCAGGTAAACCTGAAGGATTAAAAGGTAAATCAATACCTTTGATTTCAAGAATCTTGTCCGTTTCTAGTGATTTCTCTGCGGATCTGTCAGATCAGTCAATCGAGAACTCCATTCTGGAACTCAAGAGAAGATCAGGATCAATCTATGATCCGGAAATCGTTTCAATTCTGGAAGGGATAACCATCCGGAAGAACAAACCCGTATTTAAAGAGAGTAGAAGCTAATCGTTATACAGTTCCACCGGAACGAACTGTCTATCCTTCAACAGGTCACCATTGTCTTGAAATTCTAATGATATGTTATATTGATATGTAAGAACCGGTTTTCTCCGAATTAATTATGTGGATTCAAATAACACATACGGATTTATTCCGGGGTCCAGCCACGCTCCCAGCTGGCTACGCCGTCCCAGAAGTACCCGTGCTGGGGAAAGACATAGAAACAGACGGAGTAATAATAGGAATATGTAATACCCCACCATGTGTATACAATTCCATACACATAGTACTTTCCGGCAGATCCGGATCCCGATTCGCTGGCTGAAGGACAACGCATTTCAGACGCGTTAGCCATTACACAGTTCAGTTCATTGATGTTCTTCGGGTATGCATTCCTTTCCGCAAAGTACATGCTCATTCCCGATGCAAGGTTTCGCATATTTGCCCTGCATGAAGATTTCTGTGAATCGGTCTTTATATCTCCGAATTTGGGAATCGCTATTGCGGAAATTATTCCTATGATCACTACAACGATCATAAGTTCTACAAGAGTGAATCCACGTCTCATAATTAAAACCTCCTGTACTTAAGAAAGCATATTTCTAACCAATACTGTTTATTTATAATAAACTTCAGAAGGATGTGCT
>JAUXIK010000112.1 GCA_030620995.1 Candidatus Aegiribacteria sp. | reverse complement strand
TTGTTTGATTCCTTCCTTGTCATCCGGATGAATCAGCTGCAGGAAATCCAGATTGTACAGTTCTTCCTTGGTGTAACCGGTGAATTCGCATATACGGTCATTGACAAAAAGAAACCTGTTTTCCTTGTAGATGTAGATGCCATCATGACTCTGTTCTACAAGAGAGCGGTATTTTTCCTCGCTCTCACGCAGAGCTTCTTCCGCTTTTCTCCGTTCTGTAATGCTCCTTCCGAAACTCAGAGTACCGGCAATGTCTCCGTCTTCGTACAGGGGAATTGTCTGAACCAGAAGAATTTCTTCATTGCCTTTATCATTGACTATTCTGGTTTCATACTCGTTGATATTTCCATTTAAAGTGTCCAGGAATAACGTATGGACGTTTTCCAGATCATCAGGATGAACTGAAGGTGAGTAATTCATTCCTTTCAAATCAATGCTTCTCTGACCGGACATTTCTTCGGCGAACCGGTTGAAGAATACGAAATTTCCTTTCGCATCAAGCTGCCATATGAACTCTCTGGCATTCTCAACTACTGTTCTGTATTTCAGTTCAGATATCCTGATGACCTCTTCCGCATTTCTTCTTTCAGTGATATCCTGTACCATCGAAACAATCTGTTCTACGGATCGATCCTCTCCTCTGGTGCACTTCGATGAGATATTAACAAAAACGATACTGCCATTTTTATGAATAAGGCGTTTTTCAAGCGAATAACCATCTATGTCACCTGAAAGCATTTTATTGAGTTTAGTTATATTTACATGCAGGTCATCAGGGTGGGAAATATCAGACCACTTGATCCTGAGCAGCTCGTCTTTTGTATAACCGATCATATCACACAGGAAATTGTTGACTTCAATAATCTCTTTCTCAGGCGTGACTACTGCCATACCGATCAGCCCGAGTTCGAAATATTTTTTGATCTGTTCCTCATCCAACCTTAACAACCCCTTAGTAGATGGCTGAACACTCTTTAGTTGAACATAACCGGATGACAAAGCTGTAGTCAAAAGGATAAATCCGAATTCCATACCTTTCTGTTATTTCAGTCGGTTATGTCCTGCAGTTCGTGTTCGATATAGGTTGACATCGGCGGGTCGTCGTCCAGGCTTTTTCCAGGTATGTAGTCCAGCGCTGACTGAACAAGATGAGCAGCTCTGGTGAAGATATCGGATACCGGGATATCAACCGGGCATACATCACTGCATTGTCCGCATGAAACACAGGACGGTGAAATATGCATGAGCCTTCCCAGCTGGAACTGAATTGTTCCCGAAGGTACCCTGATCGCGCCTCTTCGTTCTGCTTCAGAGCGGATGAGTTCCGGTGAATGCTGGGTGCGTGCCGTTTCATAATCACAAAGAACACAATGACATAGAGGGCACGCTTCCCTGCAGCCACGGCAGTTGATGCATGTAGAGAAAAAATTGATTAGAGAATCAAGGCCGTCCTTTACCGCGGGTGTTTCCGCAAGAAGGTTCTCGCGGTTGAGCTGTCTGACTTTTAGAAGGTCAGCAGCGGTTTCCTTCAGGGGAGCTCCGGCTTCCGGAGTGAATGTCGAAAGCCCATCCGCGATGATACGCGCTTTCTCTGTGTGAAGGAAAATCCGGCAATTCTCCGGAGTGGTATTGGAAGCTATTACGACGGTCATATCCGCATAAGCCTCAGGCACGAATTCCGTGCAGGTTCTGCATGCGTTTCTGATATTCTCACCGTGTTCTGAAAGTACTGCTTCTCTATCCTCCATCAACAGTCTGGATGACGGGATAACTCCCGGGCAGGTACAGCTTATTATGAATAGATTGTCCAGACTTCCCTGTGACCGTTTGGCATTCTCAACAAACGCCCTGATCTCACATGGTCTCAGAAGAGCAGCGACAGGCTTATGCAGAGTCTCTGTCGTGGTGAGTTCTGAAAGAGCTTTAGCTCCCTGTACGGGCATTACCGGATAGAAGGGGAGAACTTCATCAATAAGTTCGTGATCAGAGATGAGCGAATAGCAGAATCTTCCCTCCTGTTTTGTCCGGCGAAGCGCAAAAACAGAGTCTACCTGACCTGTAACGAGGAGATGCTTCAGTATTCTCCTCAAAGAATCCTGTACGGATTCATCTGATACCAGAATGCTGTTCCCGGAATTCCGGGTCTCAGTCTTCGAAATCATGAAGTTCATCTTTCTGGAATGTATTCAGCGGGATTGGGACAAGAGGATCTTCTCCGGCATTATAGCTGAACAGGTCAGTAGTAGCACCGGAAACCATACTTACAAGCCTTCCGACAGGGATATCAGATGGGCATGCATCCTCGCACATGCCGCAGGAAACGCATGAAAGACTCATATGCGCCATTCTGCCAACGTGGAAGAGGAGGGTATTCGTGGAAAGTCTTGCAGCTCCCGCTTTCCGGGAATGATCAAGACAGTCTCCTGACGGTGATCGCCTGTCCTTCATGTCGATGAAGCAGAGCCGGCAGTAGCAGATCGGACAGACAGTCCTGCAGTTGCGGCAGCCGATGCATCCGCTGAAGACTTCTGTAAGGCCATCCAGACCGCCGTAAGCATTCCGGAGATTCTCCCTCTCCGTTTCTTTGATTTTCATTCTCTTTTCGGTCAGATCGTCCGCCCATTTCCTCCAGCCGGATGTATCCGCATCAGATTGTATATCAAGAGATACAAGAAGGGATTCTCCTTTTTTCGTAATGGGAACGAACATCTTTTCACCACCATGCAGAGCCAGGCAGATATCACCTACTGCTGTGAATTCAGTACACTGTCTGCATAGCGGGCGGACAGTATCGGAATCTGACCAGTCCGGTTCGATGATCCCGTTTTCACCGTATTCAGAAAGAGGTACGGCTCCGGGACAGTCCATTGTGAGCAAAATGATTTTCCCGAGATCGATCTGTTCGAGTTTTGACAGTTCAATTGCCGCTCTGGCTTCACATGGGCGAAGAATTACAAGTATTTTACCTTCACCTGAAGTCTGAGCGAATGAAGCAAGGGCCTTCGCTCCATGTACAGACATTGTCGGCGGCAGAGGTTCAGCTTTCTCAAGCATCGCAGGATCGGTTACAAGCATCCATGGAAACGAATCACCGGGGCCATTAACATGAACCATTACCGAATCGACGGTTTCATCAGAAAGACAATTCCTCATGAATTCCACCAGAAGAGGAGTAAGTCCCGCCTTCATGTCAGAAGCCCTGTCAACTGATAGCGAATCTGATCAGGTGTGAAGTGCTGAGCCTTTATCGCTCCGGAAGGACATGCAGCGGCACAGTTACCGCAGCCTTTGCAGAGTATGCTGTTAACAGAACAGATCAGCTTTTCTTCATCGAAGGAAACAGCTCCATAGCTGCACACTTCAAGACAGATCCGGCATCCTCTGCAGAGAGTTTCCGATATGACTGAAGTCTTCGGTTCGGTCTCAACCTCTCTTCCGGGAATCAGCGAAGAGAGGATAGTGCCCGCGACGGCTTCCGACTGAGCGATAGTCATCAGAAGATCACATGACCCTCCTGCACAGCCTGTGACGTAAACCCCGTCAATTGGAGTTGATACGGGAGCAAGTGAATCGTGTTCCCTGGCCGGAAACCCGTGTTCATTGGTTTCTATTCTCAGCATATCGGCGATTTCTGTGAAGCCCGGAGATGAAACAGATTCCTCTGAGTCTCCGGTACTGCAGCCTGTTGCGAGAACGATTGATCCGGCTTGAATATCATCCGGTTCAACCTCGTAGGTGTTCGCCTCTGGCCTGACAATGAAGTTTCCGAAAAATCCTACGATTTCATTAATCTCCGTTTCCAGGAGCACAGTTATCTCGCTTCTGTTTTCAACCTTATCTGCAAGGGTTTCAGTCAGCGTTCTGCCGGTTGAATCTGCTGTTTCGTAAAGCGATGAAGCCCTTTCGATTATTGTAATTCTTCGATCAGCTTCGGCGAGAACGAGTGATGTGGTCATCCCGGCTATTCCGCCTCCGATAACAACAATTTCAGGATTACAGACGATGCCTGATTTCGACAGAGGCTTATGACGTGTAGTTCTGTTGATGGCTCCTCTGATCAATCGGAGTGCTTTATCGGTGGCCAGATCCTTATCTTTTGTCACCCAGGCAACCTGTTCCCTTATGTTGGCCATCTGCATCATGAAAGGGTTAAGGCCCGCTTTTTCACAGATATCCATAAAGGTCCGTTCATGTTCCCTGGGGGAGCAGGCGGCGACTACGATCCTGTCAAGTTTGTTATCAACGATTTGCTCTGCAAGATATGTTTTTCCTGCCGGAGAACAGAGCAGACCGTAGGTTTCGGACAGAACCACACCATCGATGGTTGAGACTTCCTGAACGATTCTATCGATATCCATCCTGTCGCCGATATTCGGACCGCAGGCACATACGAACACGCCGATTCTGCCGGAAGGCATTATTTCTCCTTCCGGTTGGAGGAGGATAGAATCCGGCCGACTGCAGCAGCAGCTTTCGTAACGGAAACCGGAATATCCGAAGGTCCGCCAGCGCAACCGGCTATCAGGATACCGGGTATGCTCGAAAGGACTGATGAATGCGTGGCATCAGGATTACTGAGGAATCCTTCATCGTTGCTGTTCAATTCAAGCATATCGAGAAATTCTGCTGTTCCCTTCGATGGCTGCATGGATATTCCCAGAATTACCATTTCAGCGTGAGCAGTAATTTCACCCTTATCCGTTTTGCATGATATTGTTATCAGATTTTCATCTGATCCGGAACTGATTTCCGGTGTTCCGTT
>JAUXIK010000156.1 GCA_030620995.1 Candidatus Aegiribacteria sp. | reverse complement strand
GCCCATTATCGAAATACTCATTTATCAACGCAAAGCTACGGGCGCGGATCAGCAAGATCCTTCCTGACGAAATGTTCGACCAGTTGGTAAAAGCCCCGTCCCTTGATGAAACGCTTGCTCTTTTACGAGAGACACCTTTTGCCGGGCTTGAGGAGATATACTCCCGGACCGGTGATCTCAAACAGGCAGAGCTTGAACTCCTTAAGAACGAAATTGAACTTTACAGAAATATCAGACAGTACGTTCATCATAATTCCATGGAGCTTGTAGACGCATTACTAACCCAGTTTGAAATTGACAACCTCAAAAATGCCATAAGAATCTATTTCAACAGAAAAATCCGGAAACGCCCGGATGACATTAGCATACACTACATATTGTACGACCGCATCATTCACGAAATGCCGATTGACATCATTCTTAATGCAGAAAACTTTGATGAGATTGCAGGCGCATGTGAAGGGACTCCATACAGTCAGATTATCAGGAAATACTGTCACACCGTCGAATCGGAAAGTTCTCTCTTCCGCATGGAAATAGCCCTCGACCATTTCTATTATAAAAACCTTCTGGCCTCCATCGACAAGCTGGACCACAGAGATCGCGCCATAGCGATGAGACTTGCAGGTGTTGAAATCGATCTGCAGAACATCAATTGGATCATCCGGTTCAAGAATTTCTATGATCTGCCCCTTGAGGCCGTTCTGGCTGCTATCGTACCGGGGGGATTCAATCTCGACAGGGCCATCATGGCCGAACTGTACGGCGCTCAGAACGTCACGTCCGTGCTTCAGGGATTTGTCAAAAGCAAATATCCGGGATTGTCGGCACTACTCTCATCCCATACATCAGACAGTACGTCACGGCTGCTCCTTATACGCCGGATACTGGAAGAAATCATGAAACATGAGGTCCAGCGTATCCTGGCCGGGTATCCGTTTACAATAGGAATTATACTTTCATATTTTGTGCTCAAACGGAATGAACTGAAGAAAATCAGGACAATATTGAATGCAAAACACTATCACATAGAACGTGAACGGATTGAGAGCATGATATGATGTTTACTACTGAGATGATACAGCTATTTGCGGTAGTGCTCGGAAAGGATTGTGAGCCGGTCACCGAAGCACTTCTTCGCGAAGGTGTAATGCAGTTCATCAACATATCGGAACTTGAGGGTGAGAAACCGGAAAGTCTGTCGGAAATCAAATCGGAAATCTCTCTGACGGAAATATCAGATTTAAGAAAACGGATTGAAGGATTCCTGTACACAGGCGACGTCATTCCTTCGGCGCCGCGAGAAACAGATCTGAATAACCGTACTGCCGTCAACATTGAAAGAGAGACCGCCCACCTCGACAAAATGGCAGGTGAGCGTGACAGTATCAGGGAAAGGCAGCGAGTACTCCAGCAGGAGATACTCAAGCTCGAAGACATCAGGCGGCAAGTGGAACTCTACGGTATAGGTATTTCCGATGTAACACTCCCGGCAAAACATTCGTTTATTTCCATGCAGATAGGAAAATTCCCCGCATTGAACGTAAGACAGCTTGAAGATGGGCTGCGGGACCTGCCTTCGTTAAATATTGCGATGGGACAGGAAGGCGATATGTCCCATCATCTCTTGATTTCAATGAAAAGAGACAACGAGCAAATCAACAAGATTCTGGCGAAGGCCGGATGGACCAAAGTCGAACTTCCGGGTGAGCTGCGGTCGGTGAAGAAGGATGTTTTCAAGGAACTTTCCGCAAAACTCCAAACATTGGCCGAGGAGCAGAAAAAGGTCGAAAAGAAGGTGCATGATCTGATAAAGAAGGAGGCCAAGCACCTGACCGAGACCTGGATGAACCTTCGCGTCAGTGAACTTTTCCTGAAGATTCAGGCCAATTTCAAGTCGTCTTCCCGGACGGTAATTTTTACGGGATGGCTTCCCTCATCGAAAAAAGATAGACTGACGAGAAAGATCAAGCATGCATGTGAAGATCGCTGTTACCTCGAATGGAATGAAGCAGACAGCGGGGGCGCCATCGGCGATGAAGTCCCCGTGCGGTTCAACAATCCGAAGGTGCTCGCTCCATTTCAGATGCTGGTCAGCAATTTCGGCGTCCCCAGGTACGGAACTATCGATCCGACTCCTTTTGTAATGCTCTTGTATCTGGCTATGTTTGGGCTTATGTTCGCCGATATGGGACAGGGTTTGGTACTTACAATCCTCGGCGGCCTCGGCGCCTTCTTTCTGAAGAGAAACGAACAAAAACAGGGCTTCTGCAATCTTTCATGGCTTGTTGTCTGGTGTGGCTGCTCGTCAATATTCTTCGGTGCTCTTTTCGGGTCCTTCTTCGGCACCGGTCTTTTCCCGCCGCTGTGGTTCGATTTTCATGGTATTATAGCAGGCCACAGTGCCCATAATTCC
>JAUXIK010000142.1 GCA_030620995.1 Candidatus Aegiribacteria sp. | reverse complement strand
TGCTCGATGACGGAAACCGAAGGTCCTCGAAGAGAAATAACTTTCATCTGTCCTCCGCACTTCGGACACTTCAGGGCGTCAATATCCCAGACTTTCTTCAGAAGCACAGCCCACAGCTGTCGAATGCGGCGGGAGTATGAGAAACGGTCTTTCATCGAAGCAGGTTCCTCTTCGGTTGCTGCTGTCGGTAAGATTCCCTGGCGGCGTTCACGGCCACGCCATGCCTGGCCTGTACGCCCCGTAGCAAATAAATAACCTGCTTCGCTCCCTTCCGTGGTATGTGGGATGCTATTCGGGCTATCCATTCCAAAGGGTATTATCTGGCGGACTTGACATCTCATTTTGCTGTTCCTATTTTTCCTTTACGTAAAATTTCATTTTTAGATTGCAAAAGATAATATGGTACTTGTTTCTTAGGATGTAATATGTGTGAGCATGACTATAAGGGATCTATAACTTTAAACGAGAAGTGGGAGTAAAGTATACTGTCGTTTTTGTTCAGTAAAGTGAACTAACTATATTTGTGGTTGGAACCCATTTCATGGAAGGAACCTTAATGAAAACTGTATCTGGATTATTCCTTTTTATACCATTGTTCGTTCTATCCGTTCTGTCCGCAGAGGTTTGCATGCGCTATGATCAGAGCAGCACTTGCACATCTTACCCAATAACCGATTTCTATTTCAGTCTGCCGATCAGCCAGTCCGATAGCATTATCATCCGCGATCTGGATTTGACCACAAGTCTTGGCTGGATGTTCGCTCTTGACGGGAGTTTTGATCTTGGCCCTTCGCTGTTCTTCAGTGCTTACAGGAATGGTGGCTGGCACAGCCAGCTGGGGATCAGGGCAAATCTCAGATATCACCTTAACGATGAATTCAATCTTGATCTTTCACCAGGTTTGATCCTGACCGACAGTCCATATCAGGATGGTTTTCCAGGTTACACCGTCGAGCTTTCTGTCGGCTGGAAAGATTGGGTGGGCCTGGCAGCTAGAATGGATATTGTCGATACCTTTTCTGGTCAGGATCAAGTACTTCATATTGGCCTGCGCTTCGGCTCGTATGGTGGTATGGGGCTCTCATCTGCGGGGATCATCGGTGGAGGAATAGCATACCAGCTGAGCCGGATGGACTGACCTGATACTGTTTACAGAGCATTTCTGAAGGGATTTTTCCTTTACATCAGAGTGACAGGTTCACAAGTTCCGCATAGAAGTCTGCATCAGGTTCCCGCCAGACTTGTCCCGGGGTAACAAACATCCCCCGGTTTTGACCTCATCTTCTATGCAGCATAGTCATGCTGAATTTTTACATCTTCAGCACTCCTTTCGTGTCACCTGTACAGTGAAGATCCAGATTCCGGTGTTACTCTTTTCAACGAAGGAATGCCTTATTACCACTTCGAACATACGGTCGGTGATACCACTTATCTGGTTGTGCCACGGAACCTCAGCTACATGTGGGACAGTGACAGTCCTGGTTCCACTGAGGATGATTCATGAGACCACTGCTACCTGTAATGTGCAACGGTTACGTGGGCTGGAGGCTCCTTGATGTCTAGGTTACCGGCAGAGGCCTTGATGGCCTGCGGATGAACGCAGACCTTCTGCTGGACGCCTATCACCACAACTCTATATGGGGTCTGGGTCTGGGAGTAGAATCCACTGAACCGGTTCATGTAAACAATATCCTGCTCTCCCCAAATCCCATGACCGCAGGGGGTGTGGTGAATTTCACGCTGAATGAGCCTGGAAGAACAATTATTACAATTTACGATATTTCTGGAAGATCGGTTGAAACCATTCTGAACTCAGAGATGACTGCAGGAAACCATTCAGTCAACCTGAATACAACAGAAATGGGCTCCGGAGTATACTTCGCAAGAGTTCTTTCAGATGGCAGCAGTGCCGTGGGAAGGTTCGTTGTGCTGAAAAGATAAATTCAGACAGGATGTTTCACCGAAATATTCGCGTATTTCGTACCGGATTTACCGAATGAGCAGAAGAAAATGATTCATCTATTGATCAGGATCAGTCAAGGGATGCTCAGCATCCCTTGACCCTTTACATATCAAATTGATGTCATCTGGCTTGATGTCGATACCGACTGGTGCTCAGTGGGCATTGCAGTTAAACTCTGTAATTGTTGTCCTTCAGGATAAGCCTGCCTCCTTCTTTTATCTCCGGTGACATGCATGTAAGATCCCATGTGGGGACATTCTTGATCTTACCCCCCATATATTCGTTGTGACCGAAGCACAATGAAAAAGAACCGTTCATATCAGTCAACAGCTCCGGCAATATTTCTCCGTTCCTGATTCCGCTGTTCAAGCCGAAAAAGACCATGCCGACAGTCCTTCCATCAACACCGAATTTATTCAGTTTCGATTGAAGCTCCTCAAGCCCTTCGTCAGCCTTGGCTTCCGTTACAATGTTGTTTTCTATTCTAAGTCTTACTCCCTTTATACCATCGACAACCGCCACATCACAGAAGATATCACCATTGATGCTGTTGTCTTCCGGAATCACGGCGAGGCAACCGCTTGGTATGCTGAAATCGACTTGTTCATTGCCGCCTGAAGCCGATGAAAATGGACCGGCATTGATAATGAACTTGTCTCTGTTCAGTTTAACGCTTAGCTCGTTGTGATGGCTGCTGAATATCCTCAGGGAATTATTCTTCAAAAGATAATCCGCAGTATGCTTCATTACAGAGTAATCTTCATTTTTCAGTGATGCAGCGTTCCAATACATCTGCAGCCTTTCCATTATCTTCGAATCCGTGAAGAAGTCCTCTTTGAACTGAAATATCTGAAAGTGTGCGTATCTCATCTTGTCATTCATCATAAACGCACGCTTAGTATTGAAAATGGTATCGTTTACGGCCTTGACCCTCTCCTCGGGAATTTCCGCTAGATTGGGCCTTCCATGCTTTCCGATTACTATGAATACAGTCAGCCACTTGAGCTTTTCGGACTTGTACTGCTGAATAAGCTGTATCCTGTCGGTGGGTAGAGAGGACCAGAAATACTGGACAAGATCACTACTTACTAATTCGGACCGGTAAT
>JAUXIK010000168.1 GCA_030620995.1 Candidatus Aegiribacteria sp. | reverse complement strand
GCTTTTCCATACCCGCCGGATTCCGGACCATTTGAGCTGCGGAGAATTTTGCGGAATTTATCCCCCGGAATACTTATTGATCTCCAGTGCAATTTTACCACAAGGATGGCGACAAAGGGCATGCGGGTATCGGGAAGATTCAGAATGAACAGAAAACTGAGGCATGAGATACTCGGAGGAAGCTCCGATATAATGCCTTTGCGGAGCAGCGAATATCTCAGAGCTGCGGGATTTAATGATGACATTGATCCTGTTCTCGAAAGAAGAAACGTCTCCTCAGATGATCGTCTGAGAGTTGGAATCGTAGTCGGTGGCCGATGGTGCCTGAAATCAATTCCTGACAGCGTTATCTCCGAACTATCACGGCTTTTCATAGACCTGTACGATGCTGAAGTGATTCTTCTGGGTGACGAGAAAGACAGGGCGGAAGCTTTCGAGACGGCAAAATCAGTGGGAAGAGACAGTATTAAAGCGTGTGCCGGAGACGGCGGAACAGGCGAACTGATCGAACGGATTGAAACGATGGATCTTCTGATCTCTCCTGATTCCGGCCCGGCTCATCTTGCGAAAGCTCTTGGAATCCCCGTTCTTGTGGTCTTCACTTCTACTTCACCTGCGCTTGGCTTCTGGAGACAGGAGTACTCCGGAAACTATATGGTCAGCGGTCTGCAATGCAGACCATGCCACCGGCATGGCGGAAAAATCTGTCCGACCGGAACGGAAATGTGCAGAAGAGGATTGGTTCCGCACCGGATGGTCACAAAGGCCATGGAGATGCTGCAGACATGAGAACACCTATGATGCAGCAGTTCATGGAGATCAAGAAGAAGTACAAGGACGAGATTCTTCTTTACAGGATGGGTGATTTCTATGAGACATTCTACGAAGACGCCAGGATAATATCAAAGGTTCTGGGAATAACCCTCACCTCAAGGGGCAAAAGCAGGGATACGGGTGATAGAATTCCTCTGGCCGGTTTTCCATGGCATGCTCTGGACGGATACCTTTCAAGGCTTATCAAAGCGGGGTATCGAGTTGCTGTCTGTGAGCAGACTGAAGATCCCGCACAGGCAAAGGGGCTTGTAAAAAGGGATGTAATTGAAGTCATTACACCCGGAACGCTGGTAAGCGGATCAGCTCTTGATGAGCGGAGAACTTTACTTCTCTGCTCAGCTGTTTTTAATGATTCTGGAACAGGCGGACTTGCTTTCTGTGATATTTCAACCGGTGAGATCGAAGCCGCGGAAATTGATTCGGTGCTGCTGCCCGGTGAAATTGCCAGAAAAGCTCCATCCGAACTTCTTGTGTCAGATGATCAGAAGATCGATCCACTGTCAAATTGTGAGATCACACGGCTTGAAACCTGGAAGTTCGACCACGACACTGCTGTATCGCAGATAGAGACAATTCTTGAATTATCGGCTCTGGAAGGGCTGGGGCTTGGAATCAGCAGTCCTGCTCTGTCCGCTCTTGGAGCTCTGCTGGCCTATATCCGGGATACGAAGAAAATGGATGTGGCGCACCTGAGTTTCAGCGGAATGTACAGACGTGATGACTGCCTTATTATTGACAGGGGCAGTGCCCGTTCACTCAATATCACGGAAGCTCCTCCGGGAGAAGAATCCGGAATCCTCTCGGATATTACGGATGAGACTAGAACAGCCGCGGGAAGCAGAGAGTGGAGAAAATGGCTCCTGTCACCTCTGAGAAACAGCTTCGAAATCCGGAAAAGGCACGATTCGGTAGAGTGGTTTATCGAATCTCCATCCGTTCTTTCCACCGTACGGGATATTCTTGATGACACAGCGGATCTTAAACGTCAGGCGGGTAAACTGGGCACTCTCCGATCCTCACCAAGAGATATTAGAGCAATAGCGGACACACTCGCGCTGCTTCCTGAAATAGTAAAACTTCTGAAAGGCGCTGAACCGTCACTTCTTTCCGAGATGGCTTCAATCGATGTTCTTTCAGACATATGCGAGCTTATAGAGTCAATTATCACAGAAAATCCTCCAGCGAGACTATCGGAT
>JAUXIK010000163.1 GCA_030620995.1 Candidatus Aegiribacteria sp. | reverse complement strand
GTTACGGTGGAGTCGACGGGGATAGCGCGTCTTCCACTGAACTGTACGTTCTTCTGAGCGCTCTGTCAGATGTTCCTATAAGACAGGATCTTGCGGTAACCGGATCTGTAAACCAGTTTGGAGAGATTCAGGCGATAGGCGGGGTAAACGAGAAAATAGAAGGTTTCTTCCGTGTCTGCAGCGAAAAGGGGCTCACCGGAACACAGGGAGTGATGATCCCCGTTTCGAACATTGAGGATCTCCAGCTTCGGGATAATGTTATAGAGGCGGTCAGAAAAGGTGTGTTCCATATTTATCCCATCAAGACCATAGAAGAGGGAATTGAACACCTGACCGGAATGGAAGCCGGGAAATTAATGCCTGACGGCACGTATCCTGCAGATACTATTTACGGCAAGGTAGACCGCAGGCTCAGACAGATGGCTGAAACTCTGAGGGCTTTCGGTTACAGGGATTGATAGAGCGGTTCGGGCGAATATGAATAAAGTATTTACATCCTCATGGGGACAGCTTGAGAAGGCTGGCTCAAATGTCGGCGATGAAGCGATATTCTCATCACAGGTAAAAGATCTATCCTCCGTCGGAGACATCCAGATCGGCGTTATGTCCGCTGTCCCGGATAAGACAATGAAGAATTTCAACGCGGTTTCATTTGATGTCAATGAAGGCAGGCTCCGCGCCATGTCCATGGGAGTGCGCTGGGCTGACATTGTAATAGTCGGAGGGGGTGAGCTTGCGCAGGATATTTCCTCGCTGCTTTACACCCCTTATAACCTTCATCCTCTCAGGCTTGCCAGGCGTCTGGGCAAACCTGCCTTTGCCTGGTCAATCGGTCTGGGTCAGGGGAATGAGCTTGCAAGATGGACACCCGGTCAACTTCGAAAATGGCTTGGATACTGCAGCGGTATTACGGTAAGAGATAAACCTTCGCTTGATCTGCTGCTTCATCTCGGTCTGAACCCGGACAGAGTTAAGCTCTCATCTGATTCCACGTTTACCTTTGCCTGCGATTTTGCCCGGCCCCATAATCCGGATGATATACTTGGCGTTGCTATCAGGAATGTTACGAACCGGCAGGGAAAACTGCTTCCTCTTGAGATCCGAAGGAAACTTGGATTATACCGTGAACCCGATGTGTCCGGTCTTCGAAGGAAATGGGCTCGTCTGCTCGATGATCATCTTGACTCCCACGGAGGAGAAATCCGCTTCTTCCCCTTTCACACCGGCAGCCTCTCCAATTCGGATGATATTGAGTGTGAAGCGGTAATGGCGATGATGAAGCACAGCGACCGCGCTTCTGTGGTAATGCCCGCAGAAATTCACAACTTCATGATGAAGATATCCGAATGCAGAGTATTTCTGACCATTCCGCTTCATGGAGCCATTCTGTCGGTTGTCACAGGAACTGTGCCCATTTCTATTCCGTATGCATCCAAGGGATACAGATTTATGGAGGAAGCGGGAATCTCGAATCTTACTGTTGACCCCTCTTCGGATCAATGGGATATTGAACTGCTTTCTCTTCTGGACAGAACCTGGAAGTCTTCAAAAGATATTGCGCAGACACTTGCGGTTAAAAGAAGTGAGCTTGCTGAGAAATGCGCTGTTAACCGTGAGCTGTTCATGAAAACCTGCCTCTGAAAGGATTATATGCTCCCCGGAATCCATGCATCAGCTAATGGCGGCCTGGTCAACGCTCTTTCAACACTTCAGGAACTCGGGCTGGTTTCCGGTCAGATATTCACTTCAAACCAGAAGCAATGGAAAGGCCGTCCGGTCACACTGGAGGAAGAAAAAGAATTCGGAAAAGACGAAACCCTTACCATTATCTCACATGCTTCATACCTCATCAATCTGGCTTCGACCAGAAAAAGCGTTCCCTGGCTGTCCGCAAAGGCTCTTGGAGAAGAGCTCATTCGCATGCACAGACTGGGCATTCACTGGCTGGTAATGCACCCCGGTGCACATCTCAACGCAGGTGAGGACCAGGCAATAGAGAAGATAGCTGCCTCCGTCAGGAAAATCCTCACCGGCGCGCCTGAAGACACTGCCATTCTTTTCGAGAACACCGCAGGGCAGGGAACAACTCTGGGTTACTCATTCGAGCAGCTCAATCAACTGCTCGAACTCACGGATATGCCTGACAGAACAGGGATCTGTTTTGACACATGTCATGCTTTCGCTGCCGGAT
>JAUXIK010000065.1 GCA_030620995.1 Candidatus Aegiribacteria sp. | reverse complement strand
CAAAACCGGATTCCCTCTCTATCAGTCCGTTCATTACGCAGTTCAGGCCGACACCTCCTGAAATTACCAGCCTGTCCATCCCTGATACTTCTCTGAGATACTCAGCCAGCGAAAGGCCGACCTCCTCCAGAGCTTTCTGAGCGGAACATGCGATATTCATGTGACGAGAGGTGATCTCTGTTCCGGGTGTTCTCCGGGGCCCGATGATTCTCTGTGCTTCCTTTCCGAATCTGGCTGTGTGAACTCCCATGTGAATATCCAGAAGTTTTGTGTTCAGATGTATTCTGCCTCTGCTGCTGCTGATTATTCTCCTGAAGATTTCCAGAAATTCCGGTTCTCCATAGCTGGAAAGCCCCATAATTTTGTACTCGTCATTATCAGGCATGAAACCAAGATGCTTTGTGACAGCGCTGTAATAGATTCCCGGTGAGTTTGGAAATCTTGAAGAAGAGTGTATTTCCATCCCGGCAGGCGTGAAACTCGCGAGTATGCTGGTGTCTCTTTCCCCAACTCCATCCATTGTAAGAACAGCGGCTGATTCGAATCCTGAACAGTAACAGGCAGCTTCAGCATGAGCGATATGATGTTTAACAAAATCGACCCTGGCTTTAAGAGAGCTTCCAAGATGGTTACGAATGATTGTTTCTATCGCACGCATTTTTTTTGCGCCGTTCAGCTGCGAAAGGAGAAAGTTGACTCCTCCGTTCTTCAGGAGGTAATGTCTGCTGTAGGAGATATTCTCCCGCATAACAAGGCCGGGAAGCATATAGAAAGCAATATGATCAAGTTCGCAGGGGCTGATCGAAGCATTTTTAAGTACATAATCCACTGCTTTTTCCGGATAATTCGCATAATGTTTGATTCTTCGAAATCGTTCTTCCTCCGCGGCAGCAACAAGTTTTCCGTCAATCAGCAGTGCAGCCGACGCATCATGCTTGTAACAATTAAGTCCGAGAATTACCGCCATTTTACTCCTGATCGATGTTGTAATGTCCTGTGTTTCCTGCGCTGACGCAAATTCAATTTTATTTCCATATTAACCTTATGGCTTTCCGGTAATACGACACGGTATAGCGGATATCCTGCTTTCGCTTACCCGGCTCAACCAGTCCGACGAGCATTCTGCAGAAATGAAGCAAGGTCATTAAAAGCCTGAAACTGGTTACTGCGCCGTACCTTCCGTGCTTTCTAAGAAACCGTATTTTCCCCGGAATATACCTCAGCCATGTTTCCCGTCCAAATATCTGACGAGCCGCTACTCCTTCCAGGTGAACAACCGAAGCGGCTGGAACAAACCATACTTCCCAGCCGGATCTGTGAAATCTGTATTGCAGATCTGTCTCCTCATGATAGAAGAAATAGTCTTCATCAAATAATCCTGTGTCGAATAGAGCTTTTCGGCGGAATGCCATGACAGCTCCTACAAGCCAGTCAACTTTCTGCTCCTTCAGATGCAAAGAGTGAATTGCTGCTTTCTTCCTGAGAAAAGGCAGGTGCTCTCTTATCAGTTTTCCTGGAAAAGGAAAGTCTCTCATGGAAGGTTGAAGTGATCCGTCGGGCCATAGAAGTCGAGGTCCTGCCATGCCTGCTTCCGGATGTCTTTCAAGAGCATCAACAAGCAATTTCAGGCTTCCGGGAGTAAAAACCGTATCGTTGTTTGCCAGAACAAGTATTTCATCATCAGAATTATTAATAACACGGTTCGCTCCGGCCGCAAAACCAAGATTTCTCTCCGCTCTTATCAGTGAAAACCATGGTTCCCCGCCAAACTCATCGAATGCAGCTCTGTCGGAACCATCCGTGGAACAGTTGTCCAGAACAATCAGTCTTGCCTGCAGCTCTATCAATTGAGGAGCAAGAGAATTGATCATATCATGCAATACTTCAGCACCATTCCAGTTCAGTGTAATTACTGTGATCCTGTTCATTCTGTTACTCCGAGTGTTACTCCGCGGAGTTGGCTGTCACACATGTCCCGGAATTGTGTGAAGGCATCCATATCGGACAGGGGGAGATTCCTCCGGTGAGAACTGTAAAACAGGTACGGGTCGATTGGATTACCGTTTTCATCGTTTATCTGATAATGCAGGTGAGGTGAAGTGGAGGTCCTTCCGGTTGTTCCTACATAACCGATCGTATCTCCTTTCTGAAGCGTTACTCCCGGAGCAATACCGTCTGCAATCGCGTTCAGGTGAAGAAATACCTCGGAATAACCGACACCAATACTGATTTCCACGCAATTTCCATTATACTCATAATTCCAGTTTATTCGCGACACGGTTCCCCCCCTGCAGGTTCGTACAGATGTACCTTCGGGAGCCTTATAGTCTACTCCAGCATGACTGTGATTGCCTCTGGGTTCTCCATAGGGACCGGTCATTTCTTCAAATGTGGTTATCGGCATATAATTGAGAAATCGCATGACTTCAGTTCCATCAGCATAGTAATGTGATGCCCAATTATCTCCGATCATCTGAAAACTGTATACTGACAATGGATTATTCGAAGTCCCTTCCTTTGGCACATAACTAAGCGCAACAACCTGGTTTTCCCTGCCGGTCACACCGAGCAGTACATAAAGAGAATCTCCTGCGTTCATACCTCTCCAGGGATCTGTGTCCCACCACATGCACCGTACGATGTGAGCTCCGAGGATATCAGAATCTTCCACCTCATCCTGAAGGCTGGCGTAAATGGAACCGTTGATCTCGATAGCTAATCTGTTCCATTGATATTCCGGCACAATGGAATCGGCCAGGGGAATCTCTAACGTATCAGGCATAAGTGAATCCGGAAGAGCTGCCAATGAACCAGGTGAAAGAATTGTTGTATCAACAGAAGGATCCGTCACAACAACACTTATTTGATCCGTGGAGATTGAAAAACTGTCAGAACCCGGCAGCTCGGTGGAAACGGTGTGTTTCGGCAGAACATCGATCGCCCTGATGATAATCTCCCCTTCTTCAGGTCTGTCCCTGCAGGATACAGAAAAAAGAAAGAGCACAGGAAGAAGAAATCCTGCAATATGCGAAATTTTATTACTTTTGTGGCGTTTCGTCAAAATATTGACATCTCTCGGAATTGTGTTACCATACATGCATCATGAATATGAATAATACGAAGAAAAGCAGAATACTGGTAATCGATGATGAAATATCAATTACATCTTCGCTTAAGAGAACACTTGAGTTGTCGGAATATCAATGTGATACAGCTAACTGCGGCAGGGAGGCCCTTCGAAAGCTCAGAGCGGGAAATACTTTCGATCTCATTATCACTGATATCAGGCTTCCTGACATCTCTGGCATTGAAATTCTTGATATAGTCAAAATCAAATACCCTTTCCTTCCGGTTATCGTAATAACCGGTTTCGCCAGTATCGAGAGTACAAAGGAAGCTATCCGCAAAGGCGCACTTGATTACCTGCCCAAACCGTTTACTTCCGGAGCTCTGATAAGCGCAGTCAAACAAGCCCTTAAGTCCTCTACAAAGCGCTACCAATACAAAGATCTTTATCAGATTGTCTCCCAGAGTAACAGCATGGAAGAAATCATGGACATGGTCATGCGGGTGGGGAGGACGGAGAGCACAGTCCTCATCACGGGAGAAAGCGGCACCGGAAAGGAACTGATTGCAAGGGCAATTCACCGCAATTCCAGACGATCAACACAGCAATTCGTCACCGTTAATTCAGGCGCAATTCCGGAAGGACTTCTGGAGAGTGAGCTGTTCGGTCACGTAAAAGGTGCTTTCACCGGTGCTATAACTACATCTCACGGGAGGTTTCATGTAGCGGATGGAGGCTCTCTTTTTCTTGATGAAGTCGGCAATATGAGCCTTGCCATGCAGGTTAAGCTCCTCAGAGTACTTCAGGACGGCGAGTTTTCACCGGTAGGAAGCTCTGATGTTGTTAAAACAGATGTCAGGCTGGTGACAGCAACAAACATGAACCTTGAACAGGCCATCAGCAACAAAACATTCAGAGAAGACCTTTATTACAGGTTGAATGTGATTGAGATCCATATACCTCCGCTCAGGCAGAGAACTGATGATATTCTACCTCTTTCGGAGTTTTTCCTTTCAAGGCTGGCAGGTTCGGAACATTCAAAGAAACTTACTCTTTCCTCCAGCGTTGTTTCAGCACTTCTGTCCTACCATTGGCCTGGTAACGTGCGTGAGCTGGAAAACACCATGGAACGAGCATCTGTTCTATGTGACAGCGGGCAGGTAGAGCTGCATGATCTTCCGGACAGAATTACTTCTTCGAAGGAAGATTTTCCCGATTTGACTCCGACAGCAGAGCAGGTGAATCTTGACTCACTGTTGAGCAGCATTGAAAAGCACTATATCACTAATGCGCTGAAGAAGAGCGGTGGAAATAAAACCAGCACAGCGAGCATGCTCGGGCTGAAACGGACTACTCTTCTTGCGAGGATGAAACATTATAACATTCAAAAGGATAAAGGTAATTCTCAGGATGAGTGAAAACACCAGAATTCTTGTTGTTGACGACGACTTTTCTATCAGAACTCTCTGCAGAGAAGTCCTTGAATTGCAGGGTTTTGAAATCGATGAGGCGGAGAACGGCAGTATAGCGCTTTCAATAATGCAGACCACTTCTTTCAGCCTTGTCCTCAGCGATATCATGATGCCTGATATGGGCGGGCTTGAGCTGGCTTCTGAAATTCGTGTTAAGTATCCCGATACCCTGGTTATTCTGATTACCGGTCACGGATCAATTGACCTTGCAAAAGATGCTATACAGAGGGGCGCCTTTGATTTCATAACAAAACCCTTCTCGATGGTGGAACTGAGCCAGACTGTGGGAAGAGCCTTTGAGTTCCGGAAAAAGCAGTTGTCTGTTCTTCCCTCTCCGGAACTTAAGGATCTTTACAATCTTACGGTGAATATCAATATCTCGAAACATTCCCGACAGGCCTTCCTGGAGACTCTTGTTCAGGCTCTGGAACACACATTCAGAGGAGATTCCGCAAGAATATGTCTTGCGAAAATCCCTGGTGAGAACAGCGTTGCCAAAATCTGTGAGTTTGGGAAAGAAGATCTTCTCAGTGATGATGAATGGAAATCTTTCAGCCTGAAAGCTCTAAATGTTGAAGGCGGTATTCTTGCCGGAGAATATACTGATATTCCCCTTTCGGAAAACTCCCCGGTTTCATCTCTTATGGCTGCTGCCATTCCCAGTCCTGATGGCAACCTTGGAGTTTGCATGGTTGCCAGATCTTCAATACCAGCCTCTTTTTCTGTCAGAGACCTTAAGTTGCTGGGGCTTTTCGCGGCACAGGCCGGGAATCAGCTGATGAATTACAGGCTTACTTCAAATCTTCGCGGGCATGCCGATAACCTGGCACAGGTAAACATTCTTGCAGGAGATTTTTCCTCTTCTCTTGATACCAAACAGGTGCTGTCGTCTATTGTCAAAGGACTCAGAACGATGATACCATTTGATCTGTTTGGTGTTTTTCTCAGCGGGAAGGATATGCTTCCCCTGAGTTACACTATGGTCAGATCTGACATACCGGAGAAGATTCTCAACTCCAACATTCGCGAACTGCTTGAACAGACTCAGGAATCTGTGACTGTCAGTCAATATCTCGACAGCGGGATAAGAGATTCTTTCGCCTGCGCCAGAGTTGCTGACTGGGAATCTGTTCCAAACCTTGAAATTCTTGATCTGAGCAAATTCGGAAGCTTAAAGGGGATGATGGTTCTTGCAAACTGGTCTCATGAGAAAATACTCTTTCATGATCATTCCTATTTGTCAATTCTGGTGCGACATGCGGCTATGGCGCTCAGCAACGCTTATCTATTCGAGACAAGTGAAACGAATTATACCCAGGCTATCTTCGCTCTGGCCAGCGCGGTTGATGCAAAAGATCCTTATACGAGCAATCATTCAAGAAATGTTGCGGCTTACGTAATGATGATTGCATCTCACTTCCATCTTCCTGTCAGAGAAATCAAGCTTCTTCACCATGCAGCGTTGCTGCATGACATTGGCAAGATCGGCATACCCGAGTCAATACTGAATAAAAAAGGAAAACTTACATCTGAAGAATTCAATATTATCAAAATGCATCCTGAAACCGGTTACAAAATCCTGAGACCGGTCACCGCCTTCGGCAGCTTCATCGATACGGTAAGGTATCATCATGAACGATATGATGGTGGAGGATATCCATTCGGTCTCAAGAAAGAGGATATTCCATATCACGCCCGAATTCTTGCTGTTGCTGACTGCTTTGATGCCATGACTTCCGACAGGGTCTATCGAAAGGCTCCCGGAATTGAATATGCGATCAGCGAAATACGGGGAAACGCCGGCTCTCAGTTCGATCCGGAAGTTGCTGATACATTTCTGGATGTCCTTGCAACAAGAACCCCTGAAAGCATAGTCGGCGAGTACATCTCAAAAGGAGTGAACAGATTCTCCTTTTCATGATGTTCCCCTTAAAACAGTATATTTAATAACTGCTCTTACTTTTTTGACGGAAGGATTATTGATGCCTGAAATTGTAGAAATTCGCGCCCGGCAGATACTCGACTCAAGAGGAAATCCAACTGTTGAATCTGAGGTTTTTCTCCTCAATGGCGGGTGGGGTAGAGCTTCCGTCCCTAGCGGCGCCTCAACCGGTGAACACGAAGCCGTTGAATTAAGGGATAAAGAAAAAGCTTACGGAGGAAAGGGTGTTCTTAAAGCTGTAGAAAATATAGAAATGCTGATAGCGCCTGAAATTGCAGGGCTCTCCGCTTTGAACCAGGCTCGCATTGATAGAATCATGATTGAGCTTGACGGTACCTCAAACAAGGAAAAACTGGGAGCAAACGCTACGCTTGCTGTATCAATGGCTGTCTCCAGGGCTGCTGCCAGCTATCTGGGACTTCCTCTATATCGATATCTGGGCGGACCTTCGGCAAGACTTCTTCCGGTGCCGGGCATGAACATTCTCAACGGCGGAAAACATGCGTCAAATCCTATTGATCTTCAGGAGTTCATGATTGTACCAGCAGGTTTCAGAACATTCAGAAGAGCTCTTCAGGCAGGCACCGAGATTTTTCACGCACTGAGAAAGCGGTCTTCCGAAATGGGGCTTCCAACAACCGTGGGGGATGAAGGTGGACTGGCCCCGGATCTGCCGTCAAACGAAGCGGCTCTTGATTTTATAATGAAGGGAATCCTTGATGCCGGATACACACCCGGAAAGGATATCTTTCTGGCTCTCGATCCCGCAGCCAGTGAGATATACCATGACGGAAAATATTATATGCACGGATGCGCCCCCTCCGGTCTTACCTCAGAAGAGATGGTCTCCTACTGGGAAAAGCTTGTCCGCAACTTCCCAATCGTAAGTATTGAGGACGGACTCGCTGAAGATGACTGGTCCGGATGGGAACTGATGACCAGACGACTGGGGCAGAGCATTCTAATAGTCGGTGATGATCTGCTTGTTACAAATGAGGAAAGACTGGACAGAGGGATACGGACTGAGGCCGCGAATGCCATACTTATTAAACTGAATCAGATAGGTACTGTCACTGAGACCATGAACACGGTCAATCTTGCTCACAGAAACGGGTGGAAGACATTTATCAGCCACAGGAGCGGAGAAACAGAGGATACCTTCATAAGTGATTTCTCCGTAGCTGTGAATTCAGGGCTTATCAAGACAGGTTCCGTTTGCAGAACTGACAGGGTTGCCAAATACAACCAGCTTCTACGCATAGAAGAAGACCTTGGCGATCAGGCGCTGTTCAGGGGAATCGATATCCTGCCGCTTTCGTCCGGGGAGTAACTTGAAAAAGACAGGGAAAAACCGAAGGCTGTTCTATGTGATCCTGGTCTTTGTTTTTATCCTTGTCGTCGTGATACTGGTCTTCAACAGACATGGTTTCATCGCTCTGACGAAGCTCCGGAATGATATTGAAAATCTCTCTCTCTCAATTGACAGTCTTCAGCAGGAAGTGGATCTGATGAACTCGGAAATTGAGCAATTTCTATCTGACTCCGCCTATATGGAAAAAATGGTCAGAGAAATACTCGGCTGGGGACGGGAAGGAGAGCATATTGTAAGATTCATCAGGCCGGACTCGTCTGGAGGAATCTTCTGAAACAGACGCGCTTTGCCTGCAGGATATCCTCCGTCGGGAGGAGAGGTGTGCTGATCATTGATGAAGAGGGAAATGAGATCAGCGCCATAACCGCAGGCCGCATTTACCATGGAATGAAGCCTGTCCCCGGAGATCATGCTTATGCCGCACGAGTTGATGATAAGGTGCTTGTTGAGGAAATCCTTCCAAGAAGCGGTATTCTTCAGCGCCCCTCCCCTCTCGGGAGATCCACTCAGATCATAGCCGCGAATGTTAACAGGGTTCTTGTCATGGTTTCACTTAAGAATCCGCGATTCACCGCCGGATTCGTCAACAGAGCTCTGATATCCGCTGAGTGGAATAAGCTTCCAGCGACAATTGTAGTGAATAAGATGGACCTTTGCACGGGTGATGCTGACAGGAGTCTGAAAGAGAAAATTCTGACAGTATACGGTCAGGACGGGGCGGGTTATCCTGTTTTCCCTGTGAGCTGTGAAAACGGATATGGTACAGATCTGCTGCTTGAGCACATTAAAAGGTCAACGGTTGTTATGACAGGACCGAGCGGTTCCGGCAAAACATCCCTTGCAAAATATTACAATCCCTCTCTGGATCTCAGAATCGGCGAACTCAACCCTAAAACCAGCAAGGGAAAACACACAACCGTTTCGGCGCGACTCATTCTGCTTGATAAGGAAATAACTCTGATCGATACACCGGGACTGCGAATGTTCTCCATTGAGAATATCCCTGACAATGAACTGCAGTTCTGCTTTCCGGAATTTCTCCCGTTTATCGGGAAATGCAGATTCAGGGACTGTATTCATATGGCAGAACCCGGCTGTGCGGTAAAATCAGCATCCGAAAACGGATATATTCACATGGATCGATATAACGCCTACAGAAAATTCATTGAGGAAACTGAATAAATCAGTTCCGGAGAATGACTATCTGTTCCTTTTCCGGAAATGCAGATCTCTTCTGATCTCCCGGAACAGTTTCTGCCAGATATGCCATTCTTCCGGCTTTTCCATTTTCAAAGAATGGATATTTTCTCTGGCAATCAGAAAACCGAACAGGCAAATAAACGCGACAGCAAAGACCTCTATCCAGATATAAAGCTTTTTTGGTCTGCTTTTCCAGCCGGGGTGCCTTGGCGGATCAAGCACGCGCACTGCAGGATTCTCGCGGTTTTCATCGACTATGGCCTGCTGAAGGCTGATATGGATAGCGCTTGTCAGTTCCAGAGCCATTTCATACTCCGCTCGAAGGGAGGCGTAACGGAACTGAATACCCGGCAGTTCCTCGAGAGATACGGAAGGCATAACGCTCTCATAACCTGGAGGGGCTATTCCCGTTTCCAGCATTTCAATTATTCCAAGAAGTTCATCCGCTTCACGATCTTTCAGAAGGGCGCTTGCGCTTGATCCTCCTGAAATGCCTCTTCGAATGGCAGCCGCGGTCGTCCGCAGCAGAATGTATTGCTGCTTCAATTCAGCAAGGCTCTGAATGTAGGCTTCCATTTCCTGATCCAGTGAGATTATGCCGTACTCTTCTTCGAACTCACGGAGCAAATTACCGGTGCTTCCGAGAATACTGTCCGCCATCGAAGACCTGATCTCCAGAAAGATTCTTGTCTGCTCAGCTCTGCTCCTGAAGATCTCCGAGTTGATGCTGTCCAGAGCAGCTATGACCGCTTCAGACACTTCAACTGAATACCAGGGATCATTTGTTGTAACTTTGAATTGAAGAAATCCGGATGTCGTCACTCCTGCGGAGTAATCTCTCCTGAAAGCTTTCCTTGCCCAGTACAGCCCCAGCTGCTCATCCTGTTCATACCGATCTCTCTCTTCAGTGTAGTCTATGTAACCGGTAGACAGAATTACATTTTCAATAAGAGTTCTGCTGTTCAGAATCTCATCATAAACATCTGACATCGTTGTCATGAGGGGTAACGAAAACCCCATTCCACCACTAAAAAACCCTGCAAAATCGGAGGCTCCCAGTCCTGCAATAGAAATACCGGGAGTTGACTGGGTTTCAGGAGGCATGATGACTGTCGTAACCGTGTACTTCTTCTCGAGAAGGAACGTTACGATAACCGTTGGTATCATAACGACAAGAAGAGCTTTAATAAGAAACCAGCGATTCTTCAAAAGAAGATAAAGATACCACGACGGGCGTCTGGCCTGCTTCATATCAGAACATACTCTTCCATGCTATGATCACTGACGCGATGCTGGTTACAATCAGCAGTGGATCCTGCCACCAGATAATTGCCTTTCGCGGGATGATGATTGCTGCTCCGGCCGGAACCGCGGCAATTTCGCTCAGCTGTTTTTCCTCTCCGCCGGAAAGCACTATCCTGGTCCCGGATTCTGAACCCTCCCGCAGAAACCCGCCTGCCTGGGAAATGTAATAGAGAGGATTCATTCCTGCTGTATACGGGTATACACCAGGGGAGAAGACATAACCTGAAACAGCAACTATGGGAGGGATTCCAGGACAGACCACTATGTCATCGGACTGGAGGAAAGGGTCAAGCTCCGGATCATCAAGCGGCGCCGGGAGCCTGATTGTTGCTCCGGTGCCGGGCATAGTTCTTATCACATGGCAGCTGTCTCTGACTGTCCATGGTTCGGTTCCGCCCGCTCGAGTGACAAGATCACCCGCGGTTTCTCCGGGGATGAATTCAAGCATGCCGCTTGCGCTTCCTGTCCAGATTACCGTTTCCGTAGGCCTGAATTCAGCTGAAAGGTAACCGGAAAGTCTTACTGCTCCTTCTATCCGGACGAATTCCTCAGCTTCAGGAACATGAACCCGGTCACCCAGAGACAGAACAGGATTTGAAGAAAGATATCCATCCATAATGAACTTCGTTATGTCAACTGTTGCGGTATCACCATCTGAATGCATTATCTGAATGTTCGTCCAGGCGCCGGCCGGAGTTATCCCACCGGCTTTTGCAAGCAGATCGGTCAATCTGTCCGCTCCGGTTATCTGGACTATTCCAGCTGAGCCGATCTGGCCTGTCACAGGCACTCTGAACGTTCTGAGAACAGCGAGCCCCGTCATTGCTCTCAAGCCTGGATACCTTGCCGAGAAACCAGCCTCAATGAGAGCAACAGCTTCATGCAGATTATGATTCGCTACGTACCAGGATCCCGCAGATGGTATTACCGCGCACCCATCAGGAGTTACTGTGATATACAGCAACCCGCCTTCACTCAGCGCAGACAATTCCGCGGGAATTCCTCCAAGAACGGTAAACCAGAACACATCACCGGGGCCGATGATATACTCCGCCGGATCGATGTCTTCTATCATGGCATGGGCAGGAAGAATTTCGATTCCTTCACCGACCAGAACAAGGAGAAACAGAAGCAGATTCATCCAACCTCCACAGTTATATCTAAATTCTCACACAAGCTTGTAATGTGTAAGACATTATTCAGAAACTTCCATGCTGTCAATCGGTAACCATCCGCCTACAGCAGGCTGGCCACCATGAGAGCCTTGATTGTGTGTTTTCTGTTTTCGGCTTCATCCCACACAACTGAAGCCGGACTCTCTATAACATCCATTGTGACTTCATTACCCTTCACCGCCGGGAGACAGTGCATGAAGACAGTATCCGGATTATCGGTCATCTTCATCATCTTTGAATTCACCTGGAACGGTTTAAGCAGGCTGATTCTTTCCTTTGCCTTCTCTTCTTCTCCCATGGAGATCCATACATCAGTATAGATGACATCAGCTCCTTTGACCGCCTTATTGATGTCCGACGTTATTTTCAGTTCAGAGCAGGAATCGGAAGCGATCTGCATCACCGTATCAACAAGCTCCGCATTCGGATAAAGGCTTTCGGGAGCAAGAATGGTGCAGTTCACGCCCATCATCGCGCAGCCGATCATCAGGCTGTTCGCCATGTTGTTGCGGCCATCACCGGTAAAGACGAAATTCAGACCGGAAAGTCTTCCAAAATTCTCCTCCATTGTCATCAGGTCTGCAAGAACCTGTGTGGGATGAAACATATCCGTCAGCCCGTTGTACACAGGAACTCCTGAATACTCTTCTAAAGTGTTCACTGTGTCCTGGCTGAAGCCCCGGAACATTATAGCGTCAAACATTCTTCCCAGAACCCGCGCCGTGTCTTCGATACTCTCCTTCTTGCCAAGCTGTATGTCAGAACTGGACAGGAATACCGGATGTCCGCCCTCTTCTCCAAAAGCTGTCTCAAATGCGCATCTTGTTCTTGTGGATCGTTTCTCGAACAGCATTGCAAGGGTCTTTCCCCGAAACCTCTGATTAACCTGAAAACCGGTTCTTTCCGATTTAAGAATGTGCGCCACATCCAGGAGATACCGAACATCGTCACCGGTCAGGTCAAGAAGCGTAAGCAGACTTCTCCCCTTGAAATTCACTGCCATGAAGCACCTCTTTCGATTATTTTTTTGATACTATTTGGAAATCAGATTGTATTTGAGGAAATATACATTGAAAGAGCCTTCAGAAACAAAAGGGGCACGCTTAATACGTGCCCCTGATAAAAAACACTTATGTTCTAGAAACTGTAGTAGGCTCCTCCAAGAATGTTCTCTGAACCCCATGTTGACAGATCGTTGAACTTATACTTCACTCCGTCAGTATAATCGGTTGTTGCAGAAAGATACCTGGCGCCGAATTCGGTGAAGAGAGCGAATCTCTCAGCGCCCGGAATCGCGAAATCAACCCTCATGATCGGGTAGATGCCGTAGCCGGAAGTCTCTGGTAAATCAACTCCAGCTGTATCTTCCCCTGTTCCCTTACCGTAAAGGAAGGAAAGACCTATGCTGAAAACAGTATTGGCAGGGTTGGCGATTACGTAGAATCCTGAAGCGCCGATAACATAGACGGTTTCATGGGCATCAACCGATGAACCCTCAGAGTCCAATTCAAAGTTGAGCTTATCATATCCTGCAAGGAATTCAATTCTGAATTCAGGGGATGCCGCAAAGCCGACCCGAAGTAGATTTACGTTAGTAAAATATACATTGCTTTCACCTATAACCA
>JAUXIK010000143.1 GCA_030620995.1 Candidatus Aegiribacteria sp. | reverse complement strand
GCTGGAAAACGGATTCATTATTTTCAATGCATTCTACAGCACGAATAATCCGATAACCGCGTATGAAACTATCTCTCACTGGGATCAACCGGTTTATGTCTCTTCAGGCATACCTCTGCATATGCTTCATATCTTCTTCGATCAGATTCTGCAGAATCTCGAAGAAAAATACCTTTACGAAGATTTACTGATTGTATGTAATAATCTTTATAAAAGAAATCTGGATCGCGGCTGTATCCTGAATACTTCGTTTTTCGCTGTACCACTCTCATTACTCGATCCTTCCTTCATATCTGATTCGTCAATTGCCGATGCGGTTGAGAGTGAATTAAAGCTTATCGAACAACACCTCGGTTTTGAAGACAGTCCGATTTTCGGATACAGAGAGGACTACTCACAGTATATTCCCAGAGGTCACTATACATCCAGCGAGGGACTGGAGAGATATTTCAAGGCTATGATGTGGCTCGGAAGGCTGACTCTTCTGCTCAACGGAGGAGAGCCTCACGGTCAAATGTCTGCTTACATCGTATCCGAGGATAGCGCAAGGGAAATGACCGCCTGTGCGCTTCTGATTGTCTCCGATCTCAGTACTGTTGAATCGGATGGAGAGCTGCTTCTGAACAGGTGGAAAAGGATCTATGAGATAACAGCTTTCTTTGCCGGTTTCGCTGATGATCTGTCAGTTCCGGAATACTCGAACGCGGCAAGAGAGATAGCGGGAGAATCAGCTGATACCGATTTGATCTGGAGTCCGAATTTCTACCGCCAGTTCAGAAATTATGTGAATAACAGCTATGCCATTCCTTCCATTTACAGCGGCACAGGGGAACTTATTTCAATGCCGGAAGAAAACGGTGAATTCAATCCCGATGACCTTCAGGAAGCATTCGTAAAAACCACAGGTTTCAGATTTCTTGGTCAGAGGTATACGCCGGACAGCGAAATTCTTGGAAAGCTTGTGTTCCCTGCAGTGGGATTAAACCCTTCCGGACGGAATCGTTTCATGCCGACCGGACTGGATGTCGCGGCAGCATTCGGAAGCGATGCTGCCCTCTCAATTCTTGAAGAACGGGGAGCATTCGAGTACGACTTCTACAGTGATTCTCTTGCATCTCTCACATCAATGATCGAGAATTATACTCCATCTGACTGGCACTCAACCCTCTATATGTCATGGCTTCATTGCCTTTATCTCCTGCAGAAGGAAAAGGGAGAAGGTTACCCTGACTTCATGCGCAATGATGCATGGGATCGACATACTTTATCCAATTTCCTCGCTTCATGGGCAATGCTCAGGCACGACACGATTCTATACGCCAAGCAGAGTTACACTATGGAATGCGGATGCGCGATGGAACCTGATGAACCCGTTCCTTCCGCTGGTTTTGTTGAACCGGTACCCGAAGTCTATGCTGAGCTGATGGCAACTATGAATATGGCTGAAAGAGGACTTGCGGAATTCGGGGTTCTGGACGATGAAATTAAAATGAGATTCAATAATGCGACCACCATTTTGCAGAACCTTCAGAACATCGCGGAAAGAGAGCTTGCGGGAGAGCAGATCACTTCAGATGACGCGGATTTTCTGAAAGATTTCGCAAGGCGACTTGAAAGCACGATTTCATGGGGAGGCATAACTTCAGAAGGTCTTGAAACATCCCTTATTGCGGATGTTCATACCGACCAGAACAGCATGTCTGTCCTTGAGGTTGCGTCTGGTAACCTTGATTACTGCATAGTCATTTACAAAAGACCTGACGGCAATATAGAAGCAGCAATCGGACCTGTTCTGAGTTATTACGAATTCACCTGGCCGATGTCCGACAGGCTGACCGATGAAGCCTGGCGTGAGATGCTCGCGAATGACGAACCGGAAAGACCATCCTGGACGGAGATGTTCCTGACGGAATAGCGAGATAGAAGTACAGACTTGCGATAAGATTTACTTCTATGTAATTTGGTTGTTGAAGAAACGACAGAACTGATTTGTATAGCAATGTTTCAGAGAAAGGTGAACGATGAAAATCATTAGAACTTTTTCAGGACTGCTTCTTCTCGCATGCCTTTATGGTTCCGTAGATGGAGCAACCATTATTGATCATACATGCGCAGATCTTGATCAGATCCCGGCAGTATGGATCGAAGCTGTTCAGGACAACATACCCTCTCACTATGCTCATACGTCCCATGGAGGTCAGTTGACATACGGAATCCAGTTCATAAAATCCGCTGATCCTTTCTACGATTACGCGATAGGAAACTCATATCTTCCAACCGTACCAGACGCCTGGTGTATCTTCAACGGTCAGGAATCAGGTACCTACATTGGCCCGGAACTCTACTGGCAAAACGATAATGGTATGAATCTCACCAGGGATGTACTTGATAACAATTCAACCATCCTCACCTCGATGTGGTGCTGGTGCTGCCAGTGCAACTCATACAGTGAAGCCGGAGTTCAGGCTTATCTCGATTCCATGACTGTACTGGAATCGGAATATCCTGGTGTTACGTTCATCTACTTCACCGGTAATGCACAGACCGAAGGATCAGGCGGCTATAATCGATGGCAGAGAAATGAACAGATCAGGGATTACTGCATCAGCAATAATAAGATTCTCTTTGATTTTGCCGATCTTGACTGCTGGTGGTACAATCCCGGAACCTCTTCATGGGAACAGCAGACCTATTCCTATGGAGGCGATGATATCCCGGCGGAACATCCCGAGTTCTATGGGGAAGAGTATGGACATACAACAGCTGAAAGCTGCATTCAGAAAGGTGAAGCTCTCTGGTGGATGATGGCTGTTATCGCCGGATGGCAGGGAACCGGTATCGAAGAGACTGAAACAGACGCGGGATACGGGTTGAAGATCATCAGTTCTAATCCGGCTTCAGGGAATATCATGCTTTCGTATTCGATTCCTGAAATCTGCACTGTAAGAATGAGAGTCTACACTTGCGATGGAAGGCTGGTTAGTTCTCCGGTTGACGGTAAGGTTGCTCCCGGAAACCATGAGATCATTCTGGAAGATCTGCACAATGGGATTTATCACTGC
>JAUXIK010000068.1 GCA_030620995.1 Candidatus Aegiribacteria sp. | reverse complement strand
TCCGGTATTATGGGTAACTTGATCCTTGCAGTACGGGTCAGAGTTTTCATATTTATACAATATTGGAAACAGAGACAATAACAAGCCCCTCCTCCATCGACTGAAGTCGAAGGTATCCGGGGCTTTGATAAGGCAGAGACAATGAAAATGAAGACATTTCCAATTATCATACTGCTTGCTGTTTCTATTCTGTACGGAGGGAGCATGTCTCTCATTGAGACAGAAGACCTGTATATTTCAGTAGGCCAGTACAGAAGCGTCAGATTCGTTCTTCAGGAATATCAGGCTGACTCCGCGCGGCTGTCCGGATCAATAAAGGTATTCCCTGATACTTCTTCGGTAGAGTTGCTGCTTTTTCACACAGATGACTACATGAGGTGGAGTAATAACAGCGTTGGTGTTGACACTCTGGATTATCTTTGTACCTCTTCAGGAGAATTTGAGGTGAGGATCAACGGTTTTGGCAGCTTTGTTCTGGTAATCAGCAACAGGGGGAATTATCAACCGGTAACAGTATCGTTTGATATAAAGGTTCTTTTCGCGGGAAGCGGTGAATCAAGCGATCCCCTTCCTGCAGCACTCAGAATAGCGCTGTTTTTAATGATGGTGGGAGTAATCGCAATCGCTGTTGGAGGGGTTATTACAAAGTATGTTATTGCTCATCGAAAGAGGGCTTGACGAAAAATAATATTTATATATACTCATATTCCGATAGGAATAGGGGGAAATATGCTCATATCGACCAGAAGCAGGTACGCACTGAGGGTTCTTGCGCGAATGGCAAGGATGATGAAGATAGAGAAAAACATCCCGGTATCTCTTTCTCTGCTGTCAGAGCAGGAACAGATATCTGTTCGCTATCTCGAGCAGATATTCGGTAAACTGAGAACAACCGGAATAGTTAAAGGTAAAAGAGGGCCGGGAGGTGGATATGTTTTTGGGATTCCGCCAGCGGAAATAAGTCTTTTCGATGTTATAAGCGTTCTCGAAACGGATTTTCTCCCGACATCATGTTTGTCTGACGGAGTAAACTGTTCTCCATCAAAGAACTACGAAGAGAAAAAGTGTCCTCTGGAGAAGACATGTGTAACCAGACCTCTCTGGATGAATCTCAGAGAGATGTTCTATTCCTTCATGAAGAATCATTCCCTTGAGGATCTGATAGCAGGGAATGTTCAATGGGGTGAAATGTAATCATGTGGAAGTATTCAGAGATATTGATGGATCATTTTATGAATCCACGTAACGCTGGAAAGCTTGAAAAACCTGACGGACATTCTGAAATAGGTTCCCCGCAGTGTGGAGACGCTATGACGCTTGATATCAAGGTAGATGATGATGACAGAATTATCGATATAAAGTTCATGACTTTCGGTTGTGCCGGAGCGATAGCTGCGGCCTCAGCCCTCACAGAAATGGCTAAAGGCATGACTCTTGAAGATGCCGGAGGAATAAGAAACAAACAGATTGTTGAATTCCTGGGAGGTATGCCCGCTGAGAAGTACCACTGTTCGGTAATGGGTCATGACGCGCTCACAGAGGCAATAGATTATTTCACAACCCGGAGAGATGAAACCCGGAATAATCTTAAGGCAATCATCAGCAATATGCCCGCCGAGCTTGAACGGGTAATGAGAAATAACACAATCACCATTGAACACGTTCGCCCGGAAAGAGTTCTGATCAGTCTTTTGAATGAAGATACTCAGAAAATTGTTGTGATACTTGAAAAGGAACTTCACAAACGACTGGGGAGAACCGTGGAAGTGAAGGTTGCCGGATGAAAACCTATCTGGACAACAACGCAACTACCCGGATGGCCCCTGAGGTTCTGGACGCAATGATGCCCTTCTTCAATGATCAGTATGGCAATCCTTCAAGTTTTCATACATTCGGCAGCGCTCTCACCGAAGACATTGAAATTGCCAGGCAGCAGGTCGCCGATTTAATAGGTGCTTTCCCTTCAGAAATCATCTTTACATCAGGAGGAACGGAAAGCGACAATACAGCTCTCTTTTACGGTATAGGGGCAGATTCCGGAAAGCCGGGGCTGGTAACATCGGTTGTGGAGCATCCCGCTGTTCTTGAAACGGCCGGATATCTCGAGCAGGCCGGGCATCCTCTTGGTCTGGTCAAGGTGAAAAGCAGCGGTTGCGTTAATATGGATTCTCTTGAAGAACAGGTGACCCCGAATACCGGTCTTGTGTCAATAATGAAAGCTAACAATGAAACCGGCGTTATCATGCCGATCAGGGAAGCCGCTGAGATCGCTCACAGAGCAGGAGCGCTTTTCCATACGGATGCTGTTCAGGCGGTCGGCAAGATTCCTGTTGATGTAAAAGTCGAAGGAATAGATCTTCTCAGTCTTTCAGCGCACAAATTCCATGGACCAAAGGGTGTTGGAGCTCTTTATATCCGCAAAGGCTTGAAACTGAATCCGTTTATGCATGGCGGACATCAGGAAAGCGGGATGAGATCAGGAACCTACAATATCGCGGGAATAGTCGGGCTGGGAAAAGCCGCAGAGATGGCAAGGTATTTCATTGCCGAGGAAGCATTGAAAACATCCTATCTTCTGGAAAAACTTGAATCAGGTATTCTGAAGGAATGTCCCGGAGCGGTTATAGTGGGAGCCTCCGCTGAAAGACTCCCCAATACGGCGACAGTACTTTTCACGGGCGTGGAAAGCGAAGCGGTTCTTACACTGATCGATCTTTCGGGGATCTGCGTATCCTCAGGATCCGCCTGCAGCACAGGGAGCAAGGACCCAAGTTATGTTCTCACATCCATGGGGATCAGCGTGACTGACGCGAATACCGCGATACGCTTCAGTCTCAGCATGTATACATCGGATCAGGAGATTGATTACGTGCTTGAAGTGCTGCCGCCGATAATTGAGAAGCTTCGAAAAATCTCACCATATACAGTATAAGAGGACACGCACCAGAGCGTGCATGTCCCCTGTTACTTATTTCTTAAAACTCAAGCTCGGGCATTGTCCAGGCAGCTCCTGCCGAGATACTGTATTCCGTATTTCCACTGAGTCCGGCTCTCATAGAAAAGAACAGAGCCATCTTATCAACAGCGTAGGTAGTTATTGTCGCCGCAAGACCCAGATCACCAGTTGTAGTGCCATCCAGGCCACATATGATTTGAAGGTCACCTGTAAGGTAACTCGCTCCTCCGGCAGAGAACTTCATGTAATCAGTAATGCTGCCCTCGAAAGGATTGTTGCCTCCATTAAGAACATAGGAAGCTGCTGTATGCAGCCTGAGAAGACGGAAAGTGGTGCTTGTTGCTATTCCGAAGGCAAGTTCCGAACCGGCATCCCGCCCCTCGCTTCCTGTGGGCAGAGTAATGAGCCCCTTGAAAACCAGAGCAGATCCTCCTCGCGCAGTTTCGTATAGCCATGAGCACCCGGCAGAGATATCGCCAAGAAGGTGCCCATCGTCAGAAGAATCGTCTAAATAGATCGGTATTTCACCACCGAGTTCAAGATTTTCGATACAGCCCCATGTAATATTCAAGGGAAGAAGAAGATAACTGCCGGCATCATTTTTCATGTCTGCATATTCAAGCCTTCCCTGAATACGCAGAAAACCTCTCTCTAATACTCTTGATCCGGGAAGGAAAGGATAACCGGTAAGGCCCCCCTCTGCCGAAATCCCCTGCCGGGAAACATCGGCCTCGATTGCAAAGGGAATAAGCAGGATGACAAACAGTAATATCAGTTTCACATTTCTCCTTCTTGTTCAGGTTGACTTGGTCAGGTGTGAAGAGAATCTTCCGGATGTCCAGACAATATTAGATTCTTCCTTCATGAGAAAGGCAAAATATATGACATGGAGTGAGGCAGGATTGATCCTGCTCTCGATCGTAGCTTTTGCCGGGCTGTTTGTGATGGTTTCTCAGGAACAGAATTTTCAGCTGTCCGATACAACGCAGGAAGAACATACGATTGATCCGTTCAGACTGATTGAAGAAGATTTTGCAGCTGTATGTTACGGTTCCAGTTTCAAACAGGGATATTCAGAGTCAGGAGATACGCTTGTCAAATCAATGGATCTGCTCAGCGAAGAATCCATACATCAAGCGAATCTTTCAATAACAAGATCACTTGCCCAACATGGTTTCAATCACATTGTAACTCTTGCTGCACCGGACAGAGGACTCTCATTTCTATGTCATACCTCTCAGAACCAGCCTGTTCGATTTGAATTGAACAGCACCACAAGATAAAGGTTGACCCGAAAACACACCTTGTTGACAGATGCCATTTTACTCTGTATTCATCGGTTCCTGCAAAATTAATTATATTCAGGCAGATTCGCTGAAGTATATGGGGTCATAAACCAGCTGGATATCATATTCCAGCTGTATTTTCACGGACGGAATGTTAAGATAGACAGACTTCTACTGAAGGCTTCTACGGAGGTTGTTACATATGAACAAAACCGCCAGATGGCGTAACTGGACTTCAATATCTCTTTTCATAGCATCTCTTATTATGGTGTGGCCCACTGTTCGGTGGTACTCTCTGCCTGCTCAGGAAAGAGATCGAGCCGAGGCAAGTGTCCAGCCGGAAACAGATAACCCGCATCTCAGAGCCGTTCTTGACAGTCTTCAGAGTGAAGGCGGAGAAGAGCTTATCGGGGAATACAGAGATCTGTACCAGGATAGGGAAGGGACTATAAAGCTTGGACTTGACCTTCAGGGAGGCATGTACCTCTCTTATATGGTAAAGTCTACACCGGGACTTGATGAGCAGGACGCAATTGATCAGGCTCTTGAAGTTATACGGAACAGGATCAATGAATTTGGTGTATCAGAACCCTCCATAACCAGACAGGGAGAGGACAGAATAGTCATTCAGCTCCCTGGAGTTCGAGATCCTGCGCGTGCGCGTGCCATCGTAGAAAGACAGGCCCTGCTTGAATTCAAGCTGGTTGCCTACCCGACGGAAGAGCACCCGACAACTGCAAGTGTTCCGGTTCTCAGAACAATTGATAATCTTATCACATCCGAAAGCGGGGATATTGTTCCTGCTCCACTGGACAGCCTGATGGAAATTCCTTCAGATTCCCTTGAAACGGAAATAGCTCAAATTTCTGAGACAGCTCCGGATTCGATAGGTCAATCAGTTGCTCCGGAAGGTTTTTCACTTCCGCAGCCGGAAGAGATTTCTTCGAATCAGGAATCACAGGAAGTGACCCTGCCTGAACGTGATAAACCCGGCAGCCTGGCCAGCATGATTGAAATAGCGACGGAGAACATAGCCCGATCAACTGTGAGCATATCTCCGGGAGACTGGCTGGTTTATGACGGGGAAAGAATGGACCGGCTAAGCGATATCATCAACAGGGCAGACGTTGATTCAATATTGAAGGAAGCAAACCTCGTCTTTAAATTCGGCAGACTTGAAGAAACAGTTGATGGTTCTTTCAGAGCTCTTTACCTTCTTCCCAGGGACATGACACGTGGCTGGGAACGTAATACCGATCAGGTAAATGAAGACTATTTCCTTACCGGAGCAAGCCTGACAGATGTTAGAATTCGAATGGGAAGCGCCCAGTCTCTCACCAACAATCCATATCTTATAGTGGAATTCGATTCACAGGGAAGAGATCACTGGGAGCAGATTACCGGTAATAATGTTGGCAAGAGAGTTGCCATAGTACTTGATGGAACCGTGTATTCCGCAGCAACAATCCGCGAACGGATATCGGGCAGCGGAACAAGATTGTCCGGAGGATTTACAACCGAGGAAGCCAGAGATCTCAGGCTTGTTCTAAAAGCGGGATCACTTCCAGCGGAGCTGGAGATTGCCGAAGAACAGACTATTGGCCCCAGCCTTGGTCAGCAGTCGATCAACAGGGGAATGATTGCTGGAATAGTCGCTACTCTCCTCATTGCGGCGTTCATTATTTTCTACTACGGGACCGGGGGCATAGTAGCGATAATGGCCCTCATATTCGATATGCTCATTATCATGGGAATTCTCTGTTTTCCCGGCCCCCTTGCTCAATTCGGAATTAAAGGACTGAACGCTACGCTGACTCTTCCGGGAATTGCGGGTATTATCCTTACGATCGGTATGGCGGTTGATGCCAGCGTACTCATATACGAGAGAATCAGAGAAGAGAAAAGATCAGGCAAAGGCATTCGCGCAGCCGTAAAGGCAGGATATTCAAGAGCATTTGTGACAATTCTTGACGCGAACATTACCACGCTGATTACTGCACTTGTCCTGTACAAATTCGGGACAGGTCCCATCAAAGGATTTGCCGTTACGCTTTCAATAGGTATTCTCGCCAGTATGTTCTGTTCTCTTGTATTCTCACGGGCTTTCATAGAATTTCTTCTTAAAAACAAGAAAAGAACGGATCTCAGCTTTGGCAAATGGTCGATTCTCGGGAAAAAGCATTTCTCATTCGTTGAAATGCGAAAGAAAACCTATATCATATCCGCCGTAGTTCTGCTTATCGGAGCCGGTGCATACTTTATAAACGGAGGGCTTAATCTTGATATCGATTTCACCGGCGGTCTTGAAACAAATGTAGTCAGCAATACAGATATCGGTACGGATGATCTGAAAAACCTGCTGACTGATTCAGGACTTCAGGATGTACAGATACAGAAGCTCATGGATTATAAAGGTGATGGAGCAGCTGCTTTTGTAATTCGCACATCGGAGACCGATAAAGATGTGGTCTACACCGCTCTTGAGATTAATGGATGTGTTCCGATGGAATACGAACCCGGCGATGAAGATCTCTCCTTCATCAAACAGATTGGTCCCAGAGTCGGAGAAGAACTGAAATCCAAGGCGCTCAATGCCATTTTCATGGCAATGATATTTATCGTCCTGTATGTCTGGTATCGTTTCCAGTTCAAGTGGGGAGTTGCAGCTGTAGTGGCGCTTGCTCACGATACTCTTATAACGATCGGACTCCTCGCGTTGATACGGCTTGATATATCTCTGACGATCATCGCGGCGATTCTGACCATTGTCGGTTATTCCATCAATGATACTATCGTTGTCTTTGACAGAATCAGAGAGGACAGGCGTTTGAGAAAAGGCAAGAACCTTGCCGAGACCGTGAACATCAGTATCAACGAGGTTCTGAGCAGAACGGTTATAACATCAATGACCACATTCATGGCTGCCTTCATACTGTTCCTGATCTCAGGCGGAGTGTTATCACAATTCTCAATGACGCTGATGATCGGGATAATTGTGGGAACCTACTCGTCGATATTCATAGCCAGCCCGATACTGGTAGACTGGCATGCAAAACTGAAGAAGTAACAGGCAATATTGAACAGGAAAGGGCGGGAACTATTCCCGCCCTATTCTTATAGAAGCTTCTGCCCCGCCAAGAGTTTTGCTGGAGCCAAACGACAGTGTCCCGCCGTGCAGATCAATGATTCTTTTTGAAATTGCAAGCCCGAGGCCGGTTCCACTGCTGGCATGACCTTTTGCGAAAGGTTCTCCCAGCCGATCGAAGATCTCAGGATTGTAGCCTTGACCGTCATCGGCAACAGAGATCCGGGCTGAATGTTCTTTATCGTCAACAGCGATAGTGACAATCACCTTCGAGCCGGCATGTGTAACCGCATTCCGGATAAGGTTACCTATGGTTCGCGCAAGCAGTGATCGGTCACCGATGCAGTTTCCACTGCCCTCCAGCTGAATGTCTATTTCATCCCGTGCCCAGGATTCAGCCTGAATAAGCTCGCTGCATATCTCCTCAAGATCAACTTCCTCCTTCAGGATTTCAACTTTCCGCTTCAGCTTATTAAAAGTAAGAAGTTCTGTGACAAGGATATCCAGAGCGATCAGATCCTTATCCATTCTGTCGATCATTGAAAGATTGCCGTCAATTGAATCTTCTCTGATAAGTTCAAGAGCAAGCCGCATTCGAGCCATGGGAGTGCGCAGCTCATGAGCCACAATTCCGAGCAGTTCCTGATGGGATTCAAGGAGAATTTTTATCTGTCCAGCCATACTGTTGAATGTTTCTCCGACTTCATCTATCAGATCGCCTTTTTCTCTTGCGTGCAGTCTGACTCCGAGATTGCCCGAACCGAATTCAGAAGCTGCCCACCTGAGCCTGGACAGACGCTTTCTAACAGGCCAGAGGGCAAAGTAGAGAACAAGACCTTCCATGAAAAGCAGTATAAGAAGGAAGAACCAGAAACCCTGGCGCAGGAAACTCAATGCTCCGCCGCGTTGAGAAACGGAGATGTCAATTCTCCATGGGTAATTCTGAGGTATGCCTGGCAAAGGGACAAAACCTTCAGGAGGATTAATTCGCTGAAGGTGACCCGCATTGGCTACCACTCTGATTTGAAGATCGAGAGATTCCGCCTTCGACATAATATCGTCACGATCATGGAACTGTGAGGAAACAACAAAGTTTCTGAACTCCTCAACACTGTTCCTGTAGGAACTGAGCTGAGCAGGAATGATTCTCATCATAGCGAAAACAGAGAGAATTAGAGTCATGACCACACAGATAGCCAGGGGAAGGTAGACTTTCCAGAATAACTTTCTCATAACGATTCGTCCGGCACAGTCAGAACATAACCGACTCCGCGCACCGTCTTTATCAGATCATCTCCCTCGGAGGAGCTTTTCAGTTTCTTTCTGAGCCGGGAAATAATTACATCGACTGACCTGTCGAAAGAATGAAAATCAATGCCCCTCAGTTCTTCAACCAGCAGGCTCCTCTCCTGAACTCTGCCCGATCTCACCGCAAGAAGAACAAGCAGGTCGAATTCGGTTGTGGTCAGATCGATAGTTCTGTTCTCGAAGACAACCTTCCTTGATGGAACATCTATGTGGAGATTCCCTTTTCGAATGATTTCCGCTTTTTCGTCAGCGGAACCTCTTCTGAGCAGAGCTCTTATTCTTGCAAGAAGCACTCTTGGCGTTACCGGTTTTCCTACGTAGTCATCGGCTCCCATTTCAAGCCCGACTACGATATCAGCATCATCCTTCATCGCTGTCAGCATGAGAATAGGACCTCTCCAGGAGGCTCTCAAATCCCTGCATATATCCAGGCCGCTGGCGTCGGGGAGCATAAGATCAAGAACAACAAGATCAGGTTTCTTTTCAAGAACGGATTCTACCGCGTTGGAACCTTCACACAGAATATTGACTATGAATCCATGTCTTTCAAGGTATTCCTTGAGAAGAGAAGCGAGAGATTCATCGTCCTCGATAATGAGAAGTTTGTGATTGGCAATCAAATTATTTCCTCTCAGTTCGTTGACAGATGTATATTATAGTGAAGTGAAAACACATGCCAATATAGAAGCAAACAGAAAGACTGGAGAAAATGCTTGCATCAATGATTATTATCGCGATTGCCCTCGTGAGTTCCAATACAACGGAACCGGCATATGTTCTTGATCATCCCGGAGTAGCTTTTGGATGGCTCCCCGAGGAGCTTGATCCGCCGGTTGAAGGAACCCTGACAGACGAAGCGGGAGTTATAGCAAGCGGGCCAAATGCTTTCGGAGTGGAGTATCATCTATACTACTGGCAGGAAGATCTTGCTCCCCATACGCGAAAGGATGAGTGGCTGAACGAAAGATTCAGATCAATGATCTCTCCTGATCTGCTTCCCAGTATCCTCCAGGGCACAACGGAATGGACGGAAGGAAGCCTTGCGTCTCCATTCAGAGAGGGCGGATCTATAGGTCTTGTCCCGGTAATGAACTTCAACATTATTACAGATGATGGAATAATGATGGGAAAAGGGAAAACCTGTGCAATCTTCTGTGAAGGTTACTCTATTCTATTTTACGGAATCGCGCCTGTGTCATCTGATATTGATGTAAGAGCGGATCTGGTCGAAATAATATCGCTGATGTACCGGGTGGAAAACTAACTACTTTCGCTTTATTCCGACGCTGTACAGAAATCTTCCAAGCGTTAGCACGATTACGGAGTGCACCAGAAGAAGAACAGCCTGTATGAGTCCACTCGGAAACACAAGGCTCAAAGTCATGATTCTTCCAACAGGCGGAACAACAACCTGAAGCCACCCGGAGGAAGGATAAAGCGAAGGCATACCCGTCAGAAAACCAAGAAGCATCAGGGCGACGAAGAATAGAGATCCAGCTGTACCGGAGGTAATTAAACCAAGCAGGGCTCCCGCGGATACTGCCCAGATAACCGGTACATACAATTCTGCCAGAACCTGAACCCAGGGGAAGCGACCTATCTCCGGAAGCGCAGCGATCACAGCACCTGTGGTAAGTAAATACATAACAGTGGCAACTGACAGAGCCGCAAGAAGCGGGCCCCAGAAACCCGAAGATCTGCTTACCGGAAGAGAAAGAGAATTCCGGAACCAGAAAGATCCCCAGAGCCTGGAGAAGAACAGACACGATTTAATACCCGCAATAAGAGTCAGCAGAAGAGACGCGTTCCAGATGGCAAGAACGGTTCGCTGTTGCAGATTGAATATTCCGGTAACTCCCTGTGCTGAAAGATAGGCTTCCGCATAAACCATGAAAGCGAGCATGGGGGGAAGAAGAAGATATGGTCCCATCCATCTGGTTCTGAGAAGAAGAAGGATGCTGCTTTTGTAATAGAAGAACATCCTGCCGCTCATCAGACAGTCACAATTCTATCCGCTTTTTCAAGAAGCGGAGACAGTTTCTGTACAAGAGCCAGAACAGCCGCATTCTCACGCGCGGGGAGTATTAATGATAAAGCAGAATCAATGTGCGAAACGGAGACATTCCGCAAAGGCTCATCGAGAATTACGACCGATGGAGATGTGAGGAAAACAGGAGCAAGTGAGAACAGCTGAAGCTGTGAAAGATTCAGCTTTCCCGGATAATTCATACAGACATCCAGAAGTTTCATCCTTTCGCACCAGTTATGAACATCATCCTTGACCTCTCTTGAGGGAACTCCTCGAATGAGAGAAATCCTCTGTTCCAGTTGAGTTCGGACAAAGATGTCCGGAGCGTAATTGAAATTCTGAAAAACAAAGATTGATCTTTCACGAGATCTCATCGAACCGGGCACAGATCCAAGAATTCTTATTGAATCTCTCACAGATTTTCTGATACCCGCAAGGCACTTCATCAGATTGCTCTTGCCGCTGCCAGGCCCCCCGACGAGCGCAACAAGCTCACCGCGGTTGACTTCAAAAGAAAGATGTGGTATTCGCGGTGGATCGGAGTAACCACCGATTGAAATGTATGGAGTCATTGGTTCCTTCCAAAATGAAAACCTGAAATGGATAAATACCCTATGAAGAGCATTACGACCACCCTGCTGCTTATTATACTGCTTGCGGGATGCGCTGAAAGGGAAAGATATGCAGAGCGTTATCTGGATTCGGTTACCCTTGTTCTGCATATGGACGGTCTGGCTGAAGTAAGCGGGTTTCTGAAAAAGCGGTTCGAACCCGGTGACGCACTTGAATGTCCTGATATGGCAGGAATGAGAGGAATAAAATTTAACTGCAGCTCTGAGGATTATGTCACAATTATAGAGAATCTTCAGGATTGCCTTATTCCGGTAGCGATCACAACAAGTATCTCTGACGCTATTCCCTCGGTGGAATATCTCCAGGAAGGCATCACATGGAAGCCTAACTATCAGTGGTCGGTACGGGAGGGATTCTGTTCGTTTACAGCTACCGTTTTAATTGTTAATTCCACTGGAAGAGAATGGTTTACTGAAAGCATAATGATGATGGATATGCTAAATGAACCTGTCTGCAGGCTCTCTGATACACTCATCATTCCAGCAGGAGAGCTTGAACTTGGCTGGTGGCATGCAGAGGGAACCGCCCACCCCCTGACACTGTTTTATGGGTGGCCCATAAATGCCGGATGGAACCAGCTGATACCATGTCATGTGCCGGATGCAGGACAGATAGTACCTGCGGGAGATGAGACACATGAATGGCCTGTCAGGACAGGTGATACTTTATGGATTCAGGCTGAACACAGGGTTGAATTACGAGAGACAGTTGAACAGAAAACCGACGGATACAGCTGCCTGCTTGAAATACGCAATGGATCAGAAAGGTTTATGGAGATTAAATTCTCACATCCCGATATTCTCCCAAGGGGAGCTGAATTCGTGGAAGTAGAGTGTTTCCCGGCTGTTCTGGAACTCTATCCCGGAGAGCAGACAATGCTGAAATACGACCTGATTTACGATGTATCATCTTGACCAGCGGGTATTTGTTTGGTTAGTATAGCGGCCCGACCCAAATAGACGGTGCGCCCGTAGCTCAATTGGATAGAGCGTCTGGCTACGGACCAGAAGGTTCCGGGTTCAAGTCCTGGCGGGCGTACCAATTATTGGGGACATGCACTCTCTGGTGCGTGTCCCCATTCAAACGGCTATGCTGATTTGAAAGGTGCATAATGTGGTTTGTTTATATCTATGACAGGAACGGACAGCTTTATACAGGAATTACTACTGATATTAACCATCGAATGAATCAGCACGAAGCACACCTTTTTTACAGCGAGAGCTACCCAGACAGGGAGAGTGCAGATAAGCGTGAGCGGCAGATTAAAGGATGGACCTGCTTACAAAAGCTGGCTCTCATTTCATCATCGAATCAGCAAGGGTGAATTTATCCTGAGCGA
>JAUXIK010000077.1 GCA_030620995.1 Candidatus Aegiribacteria sp. | reverse complement strand
ACGGCTGCTCGATGAAGGAAATAACTTTCATCTTCCCGCCGCATATAGGGCATTTCAATGCATTGACATCCCATACCTTTTTCAGAAGTACGGCCCACATTTGTCTTCTGCGTCTGGAGCATATTGTAGAGCACTGTCTTTGAGTCCTCGTTAAAGCTCATCCTCTCAAGCGAGAATGGTGCCCTTGATATGTATTCGCTGAGGGTTTTTCGACCATCGGCATCACAGGCTTTTATGGGCTTACCGCAGTGAACGCTGAAGCCGCTGTGCTTCCAGGAACGCATATTCTCTGCAAGCTCTTCTGCGATCATGCCCTCTTCAAAAAGCATCTTGAAAACAAGATCGGCAAAGAGCTTTTCTATCCCCTGTACATCTGTGGTGTATATTTCAGGCAGATCATTGATGCTCTTCATTATATCAATTTCAGCCTGACGGGTTTCCTCCGGGTATAGTTCTACCGTATTCTGATGCAGAGCTCTGTGGTTCGCATTCCGCAGGCCTCCACCACAACCGTGTAGCACCCTGTGGGCAACGTATTATCTGGAATCCATGAGAAGCTGTGGAAGCCGCAAGATTGCTGAGATATATCCCACGAATCTACCATATGTCCGGAGAGGTCGAAGACGGAAATATCCACATTCGAAGGATACTGGAGACTGTAGTAAACCGTAGCCGATGATGTAAAGGGATTTGGAAGGCAGCTGCAGGACAAACCGGCACCCTCCTGTGATAAATCCTCGTTAATGCTGGTGGACACGCCGAATCGAAGCAGCCATGTGTCACCGGTTGCGGGTTCCATTTGCGCAAGGCTGGAAACGAAATACCCACCGTCGAACGTGGGACAAATATCATAAATAGCGACATTGACATATTCCCAATTGTCAATGAGCGTGTCCCATATTACATTCCCAAAACTGTCCGTCTTCATAAGAAATATTTCATTGTTATGTCGGTTAAAGGTCCACCCTGTATGTATGTGACCTCCATCAGATGTCTCCAGGAATTCCACGGTCTGCCCCTCATTTAATCGCGAGTCCCAGAGGTTGTTGCCGATGGAATCCAGCTTGAATACTACCGTGTCGAAAGTGCTGCTCTCTCCGGTGATTCCTATAAACCCGCCGTCTGCGGTCTCATGTATGTCTCTTACAAACGACATGCCGAAGCCGAAGTCGAATATCGACTGCCATTCCAGCTCTCCGGCAGAGTCCGTCTTCAGTACACAGCAGTTGTAGTCGCCACTTGGAAACGTCGTCAATGCTCCAACGATGAAGCCGCCGTCCGAGGTCTGGTGTACCGAATAGCCGAAATCATTTTCGTTGATGTCAAAAGTGGATTCCCATTCAACGTTGCCAAGGGAATCTGTCTTCAGCAGAAGTAACACATTATCTAACCAATAGCCCTGGCCTCCTGTGAAGATGAATCCTCCGTCAAGTGTGTGCTCGGAGTCTTTAACAAACTCCCCCTGAGCGGGAGTTCCGATCAGTTTCTCCCACAGCGCAATGCCTGAATCGTCTGTCATTATTATCCTGATGTCTGATTCATCATCCGGTTCCGGGTAGGCATAACCAGAAAGAAGGAGGCGGCCGTCCTCAAGGAGCAGGACATCGTTGATACTAGCTTTGGAGAAGATGAGAGTGGTCGACTGGTATTTGTATTCCCAGAGCATGTTGCCCAGTGAATCCGCCTTGAAAAGCCAGAAAGTCCTTTCGGAATAACTACTTCCTACACTACCACCAATGATTACAGCACCATCCTGTGTGCTGACAATACTGTGCGGAGCTTCCCAGACATCCCTATCGTAGTACCTGGTCCAGAGAGTGTCCGGCTGGCCGAAGGCTACCGAAGCTAGGGTTAACAGTAAAAAAAGGAAGAGTATAGAAGTTGTTTGACTTAGCAATGTAATACCTCCTTAATCATAAATACTAACCAATGAGCAATAGGAATTTAGATTCCCCACCGTTCCGGCAAACCTCCCGAAACAGCGTATCTGTCTCAATATCACCCAATTTCTCTGCCTGAAACTGGCCATACTGCACGAAACAAGCCTGGTCAAACATGCCTTCCCGCAGATTTCACTGGAAGCACCGCATCAGGTCGTATTGCCCCCTGAAGCCGGATCGCTGAAAACTTATCCAACCTCTATTTCAGGAACATCGTCTTGCCATGAAATATAATCCGCATCGGGTTCACATACCAATTCCAGCGGCTTGGGCGGTGGCCTGGGATCTTCCCAGAGATCAAGGTGTTTCAGGATACGCCTGATGACAGAAGGCTGCTCAATGAAGGAAATCGAAGGTCATCGAAGAGAAATAACTTTCATCTGTCCTCCGTACTTCGGACACTTCAGAGCGTTAACATCCCAGACCTTTTTCAGAAGCACAATCCACAGTTGTCTTCAGCGATATTCTGAATAATCTGTAGCCTGTACATGTGGATGATCTGCCGGTGTGAGCATCTTTCGAGAATTTACTGGAGTACATATGAGGATGGAGACTTTTGCCGGGACCATACTCTATCTAAAAGCAGATCATAAGGGTTTCTCGGATTTACTCACCCGCCTATTTCAAATGAAAGCATGTCTTCTCTGCTGGAGCAGGAACAACCTTTGCATGAACCAGCGGTGGAGCATTCTGCAGATACAGCCCGGATCCTTTCCTTCCGCATAAGAACATCAAGAACCGGCTCCAGTGCGGCCGGTTCCATTCCAAAGTAACCTGCTAGTTCACGCAGGGAGAGCCTCCCGTGCTTTTCGAGTAACTCAAGGATTTCAGTCAGCATTACGCGGCAACTTTTATTCTTCGGGACATAAGCTTCAGGCTGATATAAATCAATCCAAGAATTCCAATAGTTATTGATATCCACATTGCGGAACCGGCCGGGTTGTCAGTGAATGTTCCTATCTGGTAGAAGAGAGTGCTTACCACCCATGCAAGAATACTGAGGTAGATAGTGGAAAACATCGCCCAGCGGAGATTCGTTTCGCGGTAGATAGTCGCAATGGCCGCGACACACGGCGCGTAGATAAGTATGAACAGGAGGTAGGCGTAAGCTCCCACTTTTCCATTGAAGTGTTCCTGTATTGCGGTTAGAGTACTGGTTTCAATCTCTATTTCCTCCGCGGCTTCTTCTGTATTGCTCAGATCATCACTTATTTCAACACCCATCGGATCTCGTAACGCTCCTCCGAAATCACTGAAACCATTTGGTATAGCGGCAAAGGATTCAGCGATTCCAGCCCAGAAATTGAAAGGTTCTTCTTCTGCTTCGGAACTGCTCTCCCGCGAGTTCATTCCGCTGTACAGTGTATCGAGTGTACCGACAACCGCTTCCTTCGCGAAGATGCCGGTGAACAGACCGACGGCTGCCGGCCAGTTATCGGAAGTAAGACCCATCGGGTAGAATACGGGAGCTATTGCTTTACTGATCGTGGATAGAACAGAATTCTCTGAATCCTGGTTGCCGAAGCTGCCGTCCGTTCCAATTGAGCCAAGGAAGCTGAGTACGATGACAACCGCGATGATCACTTTTCCCGCTCTCAGTATAAAACTCTTCAAACGATAGATCGTATGGTATATTATTCCCCTGAATGTCGGGAGATGATACGGGGGCAGCTCCATTACAAAGGTTGATGTTTCGCCCTGAAGGATCGTTCTCTTGAAGAGAAGTCCCGTTCCCACGGCCAGAAGGATTCCCACCATGTACAGACTGAAGAGTACAGGCCCTCCCTGTCTCGGGAAGAATGCCGCTACGAAAAGAGTGTAGACCGGTAATCTGGCTCCACAGGACATGAATGGATTCATCATTATCGCGAGAATCCTGTCTCTGTTGTTTTCCAGTGTACGGGTTGCCATTATCGCCGGAACGTTGCACCCGAATCCCACAAGCATTGGAATGAATGCTTTGCCGGGAAGACCTATCACCCTGAGAAACCGATCCATTACGAATGCGGCTCTCGCCATATATCCTGAATCTTCAAGGAGAGAAAGGCAGAAGAAGATCAGAAAAATGGGTGGTATGAAGGTCGCGACTGTCTGAATGCCGCCGCCCAGGCCGTCTGAAAGGAAAGTAACCAGAATTTCCGGCAATCTTAATATCTCAAGAAGAACTCTGAATCCGTCCACGAAAACAGTTCCAGTTAAGCCGTCGAAGAAATCAATGAAAGGAGCGCCAACATGTATCGTGATGACGAACATCATGTACATAATTCCGAGGAAGATAGGTATTCCGAGAATTCTGTTCAGAATCACCATGTCGATTCTATCGGATACATTTCTTCGAACTTCACTTGTTCGATGCACTACATCCTTTGCAAGGCCATGAATAAAACCGTATCTTCCATCGGCCATGATGATATCCATATCATCGCCGACATGCTTTTCAACCCGTTCTATTTCGGATTTCAGAGAATCGCAGGGAGCAGAATCACCACATAGTTCAATTGCGTACTCATCATCTTCGAGTAACTTGATAGCAAGCCATCTGGGATCTACATCATTTTTTTCAGCAATCTGCTGCACTCTGTTCTGAATAAGCTGTATCGACTTTTCAAGTACCGAATCGTAAGCAACCTTCGTTTCCGGAATCGAGCGATTCGTAGTTATTTCGTTGATGACATCCTTCAGTTCATCAATTCCCTTGTTTCTTGAAGCGACAATAGGAATAACAGGGCAGTCAAGATGCCTGGAGAGATGTTCAATCTCGATCTTGATTTTACGTTTTGCCGCCAGATCCGTCATATTGAGAGCCACAACTATTGGAACCTTCATCTCAAGCAGCTGAGTTGTAAGGAAGAGATTGCGCTCCAGATTGGTTGCATCCAGAATATTTACGATAAGGTCAGGGTGTTCTGTGAGAATGTACTTTCTAGCGATTGATTCATCTATTGAGAATGCGGTAAAGGAATAAATACCCGGCAGGTCGGTTACATCGACCTCCATGTCATCATGCTTATAGATGCCTTCAATTCGATCCACAGTTACGCCGGGCCAGTTGCCGACTCGCTGACGGGAGCCGGTCAAAGCATTCAGAAGGGTTGTTTTTCCGACATTCGGATTACCTGCGATTGCGATTTTAATGTTTCTCATTATTTCTCCCTGTATTCATTCTACAGTGTCGATGATAAGAACTTCGGCTTCGCTTTTTCTCAGTGTTATTTTCTGACCGTTCAGTTCAATTTCAACAGGATCTCCCATAGGCGCTTTCCTGAGAAGCTTGAGCCGGCAGCCTTTTATAAGTCCCATTCTCAGCAGTTTATGACGGTATACTTTACTGCCCTGTTCGTATCCTGTGATCATTGCTTCGGAACCAATTTCAAGATTGCTGATTTTCATAAGACTTCCTTAAATGTTTAAATCGGAATATTTAGGCATATCTAAATCCTGTATTAAAAAAATGATCATTCGAGACGCAGGAATATCTTATGCGCCATTCCATGTCCTATCATCAATCGTGTGTCACCGGTTCTGATAAGAATCATACCATTACTTCCGGTTGAATGGAGCACTTCCATTTCACTTCCTATATGCAATCCCATTCCGCTGAACCGCTCCCGGAATCCCCTGCCGCCTCTTACAGCGATTATCCTCGCCTTCTGACCGGGGCGGAGTTCACTCAATTTAACGGTATGGCTGTATGCTCTACTTCTATGACCGTGCATCGTTATCCTGTTTTTCTTTGCAAGCCTCGCATGGATCGTTCTCGTCGGGTATTTCATTTCGCATGAACCCGAATCCTTCAACCCACTTTTTTCCGCCATACTTGCATTGTCTCTCGAAATCGAGGTACTTAACGAATCTCTCAACAACCTCATTCGGGATGATATGTTCTATGCTGCATGCGCATTTGTTAGCAGTGTCAGGGTCTATCGCGAGTACGGTAGTGAAGAAGTTACGGAATACCTCATGCTTCCATGCTATTTGTTTTGCGATCTCCGAGCCTTCGGGCGTCAATGTGATAATATCGTATGGAGCATGATTAACAAGACCGCGTTTTACCAGGATCTGAAGGGCATTCGTTACTGAGGAATTAGCTACATTGAGTTTTTTCGCAATATCGGTAGCTCTCGCCGCAGTCTTTACTTTAATCACATTATAGATAGCCTCAAGATAGTCCTCAAGACTGGAACTGAGTTCCATGTAACCAAAACCTTTCAAATTAGCTTTATATAATAACTTTAGCCTGATCTAATTTACTGCATTATCGAAAAATGTCAAGTTGCAAGAGGTTTCAGGCTTCATAGAATTGACCTGTCATAGTTCGCATCATGGAGGAGTGGATCCATCCGGAAAGCACTTTTTCAAGGCAGAGTTAACTCTTGAGCTGATATGCCATACAGTTGAAGAACTGAGTGCTTGACAAGGATCAATGCGCTGATTATTCTAATTCAGTATTATTTGAATTAGAAGGAGACGAAAATTGAAAGGTCTCGACATAGTATCGGATTTCAGTAAACTTCAACTACTTAGTAATAAGCACGCATTCCAGATACTGAAAGAACTGCAGAAAATGCCGCAATCGGGCGTTCAGCTGGCAGAGAAGCTTGGCATGAAGACACCACGTGTGATCTACTACCTTAAGAAACTTGAGCATTACGGTTTCGCCAGACAGATAGCACATAAACCCGTACGCGGAAATCGTGAGAAGTTCTACTGTGCAGTAGCTCAAAACTTTCTTCTATCAGCCGGGCTGGAAGAAACTGGCGAATCGGATAGCGGGATGAACAACAGCCTTAATAACTCGTATATAGAATACTTTCTGAAGCGTGATTTGGATCTTGATCTCAATGAGTTCGCCAGAGTCGTTCTTACTGACTACCTTTCGATTCAGCCGGAGGAGAGGGTGGTTATATCGTTCGAGGAACAGAACATAGGTATATACCTGAAAATTGTGACACATCTGCGTCGTATTGGAGCGCATTACAGAACACTTGTAAGTAATCCTGTCCTTGCAAGAGAAATACTGTTCAACCTTCCTGAAAAGGAAGTAGAAATATTCTACAAAGGCATTGCTGAGTCAGTAGACTGGGCAGATGTCTGGATAGACCTCAAACGATCGGCAATTTCAGATAAAGAAGGAGTTTCGAAGGAGAGGCTTGATTTCGTTACGGGAATTCGGAGACAGTCTCTTATCGGGATCAATGAGAAACCGGACATGAGAGCCATTATCATATCCATACCGAGATTCGAAGAAGGATTCCATACTGATCCTGATGCACTTGAAAAGCTGACCATGTTCTGGAAAGCTGCTTCAGTAAGCGCCGACGAGTTCAGTACTGCCCGTGATCTTGCAGAAAGAATACGCAAATATGACAATTTCACAATTCATACTGGTAAAAACAATGTATTGAATGTTACTGTAGATCGTGAAAAGTACTTCATAGATGCAGGCCCCCTCTCTTCATCGGAAATTAACAATGTGTTCTGTATTCCATCCGGGGAGATTACGTTCGTTCCTGTTATGTCAGAAATTTCAGGAAGCATATACATGGACTGCTGCGAGCTGGATAATGCAGAGGCAAGGGGAATTTACCTGCAGGTAGAAAACGGCATCGTTACAGACTGCCGGATTGAAAGCGGCGATAAGCGGCTTGAAGAGTACTTCAGAACATCTGACCCTCAGGAAAAGACCATAAGTCAGGTAGGTTTCGGGCTGAATCCCGCAGTCAGATCAGTATCATATATCCCCAAACTCGATACTAAGATATTCGGGAGTTTTCACCTTACTTTCGGAGACAATCGAGCTATTGGAGGAGATATCACGGGGTACACAACCTGGGATGTCATAGCCGAGAAACCTAAGGTAACCTGTAATAATGAAATTATTCTGGATAAAGGTGTATTTGTTATTTAAATAGTACTATTGGATGAAGGAGTTGCTATGAAGTCTTATCGTATCTTTTTACAGAGTGCATCAGCTTCACTGTCTGTGATGCTGCTTGTATTCATCCTTGATGTTCACGGTTCAGTCTCTCTTGACGCTTACGCTCCAGCCGGTGGAATATGTTCTTCCTGTTCTGATGATCTGCTCGAACTGGAATCTTCTATTCAAAGTCCGCTGGTTGCACCGGTGCCGATGCCAAACTGGCCTATCAGTATTGGTTGGAGCACTTACTATCCTGGATCCGGTGTGTGTCTTGCTGACATTCTTGGCGATGGTTTTCTCGAAATAATTGCCGGTTCCTCAAACGGGTCTGTTCATGTCTGGGACTATCAGGGTAATTATCTTCCAGGATGGCCTAAGACAGGGTTGGGAAAAATACGAGCCAAGGTAGCCGTCGGGGATATGGATCCTGATTATCCAGGCCTGGAAATAGTTGCCGTTGCGGAAACCAGCACAATGTACGTCTGGCATAATGACGGAACTCCGGTTCCCGGATGGCCTCAGGCCACCGGTTCAATCGGACACCTCAGAGCGCCTGTTATTTTTGATGTAGACGGTGATGGCGATCTTGAGATAATACTCGGGAAAGGTGAAGTCTGTGTTTACAGCCATGACGGGACGATATATCCCGGCTGGCCACAATCGATAGGCTCTGTTGCAACGCCTTCGGTAGCAGACGTTGATAACGACGGAGTGGTTGAGATCTGCGCGGTCTCGTACACTTCCTTATACCTCTGGGATAAGGATGGCAATCCGGAACCCGGCTGGCCCCTGATCGATGTTGCAGGAGCGACAAGTTATACTCAGCCTGTACTCGCTGATCTTGATGATGACGGCGATCTGGAAATTCTTCATGCACATTACGATCAGTGGTCCTCACCATCACAGAACCATGTTGCCATACATCATCATGATGGAACAGTATTTAATAATTGGCCACAGAATTATCCCGGACCTCACACCTACATCACGCCGGTGGTTGGAGATATTGATAATGATGGTGATCTGGAAATATTCGGTGGCGGTCATACTTTTGATCTGCATGCCAGACATCACACAGGGGCAAGTGTTGCAGGCTGGCCTGTATCCGTAACAAGTGCTCTGGAATGCTCACCGATAGTGTTTGATGTTGATGGCGATGGTTACAGAGAAGTTCTTTTTGCTGAAAACTGGCCCGGTGCCAATGGTTTCCTGTACGCATTTAACGGTGATGGCTCAGCAGTTGAAGACTGGCCGGTATCAATCAGTGCACCGTCTTATGTAAACAGCGCTGCTGCAGGTGATGTGGATGGTGACGGGGATATCGAGATCGCATTTATGACCGGCAACGGAACGGTAAATCTGTGGACTGTTGAAGACGTTCCTTACAGGGCATATCTGACAGAATGGGGAACATATTTTCATGATAACTGGAATACAGGCTGGATGCATCCACTGGCTCCTTTGAATCCTGTTGTCTATAACTCAGGGGGCTCAAACTATCTGACCTGGGATGCAAATACAGAACTGGACATCGCCGGTTATAACATCTACAGAAGCGATATATCAGGCGGACCTTATGTGAAAATCAACAGCACAGTAGTTACAGATACACTCTACACTGATGCTTCAGGAACAACTGATCATTATTATTGCATATCCGCTGCTATAATGGCTTGCACGGAGTCTAGGCTCAGTGTTGAGGCAGATGTCCAGACAGGTATTACTACCGATAACGATTGCATATTATTCAACACATCCGCCTCTCCGAATCCCTTTAGTGCAAATACCACGATCAGCTTCTCAGTACCCCTGGAGCTTACTGGAAACACAGAGTTAAGCATCTACGATCTGAGAGGGCTGAGGGTGAAGACTCTGATAAATGAGATCCTGCCTGCAGGAGAGTATTCTGTTGTCTGGGATACAAATGATAACTCTGGAAGGGATATTACTCCAGGAATTTACTTCTATCAATTGAGAGTGGGAACCTGCTGTGCTGAAATAAGAAAAATAACACTTCTGCATTCCGGGTCGTGTCCATAATCCGGGATTATACGTATAAGGAATCAGTTGGAAGATTCCCTGAACGGTTACAGTAATCAGGCAGTAAACAGAAAGGCGGTGCTTAATTGTCAGCAAAACGAACAAGTCTCTATCTGCTCATCACATTAGTCATTGCTCTCCCGTCGCTCGCGCATCCGGTTGATCCGGCTTTATACGAACACACCAGTTTCAGCAATGTTTCTGAAAGCGGCAGCGAATACCATCTGTCCCAGTCCGCCACGTTGGATCCATTAACTCCGACCTTCACGATAAGTCATACGGAAAGCGGCGGTGATGTAACTATCGATGTTGTGTCAAGCGAAGATCTGTTCTCGGGATGGGTTGCCGGAAAGGACATCTGGTCGGACCCCAACTGGGACTACTGGTGGCTCAACACCCGTATTACATCAGATGCGGAAAACAATATCTATGCCGCTGTAAAGCTTTACGAATACGGTAATCCATCTATTAATTTCGATATGTTCGTTCTCGAGAACAACGGCGACATAAGCGAGTCGTTCCTCGACTGGAACGGTCCGGAAAGCAATCCTCTGATCGTCAATGATCCCGATCCGAACATCTATATAGAGCAGCCAACCATCGACAGAGAAGGAGCGGTCGGCTCGGATAACAACACATACCTTATCTACACCAACGGTGGCTCCAACATCATCCTTACCAAGCTGGATCCCGACGGTACCCTGCTCATTAACGGTCTTAATATTGTCGTGGGAGCTAATGCCTGGATAAATGAAGCACGCGTGGACATTGACCCTGACGGAAGGATCTACGTTGTCTGGTCTGAAAGTCTCCACGATATCCAGTACGTATATT
>JAUXIK010000118.1 GCA_030620995.1 Candidatus Aegiribacteria sp. | reverse complement strand
TAAGGAGGGACGTACATCCGTTTACCGAGTCTCCAGTGCATAACTGCCGGCAACGATGTTTGCGTAGATGTGCCTGAGATAGAAGTCGGTTGAAATCTCCCGGATCCGGCTTCAGGGGGGCAGTGTGCCCTGATGCGGTGATTCCTGTGAAAATCTGCGGGAAGGCATGTTTAACCAGGCTTGTTTCGTGCAGTATGGTCAGTTTCAGGCAGAGAAATTGGGTGATATTGAGACAGATATGCTTTTTCGGGAGGTTTGCCGGAACGGTGGGGAATCTAAATTCCTATTGCTTGATTTTCGTTAGAATGCGTAATTTCGAACTGCTTTATTTGTAGTGAATTAACATAGTAAAACTCAACTCAGTCGACGAGAAGATCCATTGGACTGTCCGGGCTTTCCGGCGATCTTAACCCGGATTCAGCCAACCACTCCACTGCAGCTTCAAGTACTTCATCCCGACCGGCCTGCAAGCCTTCAACTGTGGGCCTGACGAGCACATCAGGCTGAATTCCAACTCTTTGTGTTTCTCTTCCGTCCGGATAATAAACGCCAATTCCGGTGAACCTGGTCCTGATACCCCCCGGGAACCGGACAAATACCACATCGCCATCCGCACCATCGCTCGGGCTGCCGAATACCCGTACATGAGGTGCAAGCCTCCAGGCCATCGCCGTGAACTCAGCCTGACTTACAGAGCCTTCATCAATAAGGATAGCGATTCTGCCTTCGTAGGGAGAATCCCCCCCTCCGGCAGTACGAGGTCCTTTCCAGATGAAAGTTCCCGGATTACTGTAATCGGGATATGTGAATTGGACAAAAGCTGTCTCTTCTGGCAGAAGGAAATCGGCCACACTGTATATCACGAAATCTCCCGGGTAATCCCGCAGATCCAGAATCATACCGTTAGTGTGTCGGAATTCCTCCATCATTTCCTCGACATCACCTCTTGTGAGCATACCGACGTAAACATAACCTGTTTCATCATCCAGAAGAGTATACGGGCCATCGCCTGCTGCAGGCCGATCAGCCATGTCCGAGTCCAGGTTATCTTCTTCCATCCTCGGTATAGTGATAAGCAGTGTATCACAGCCCCTCTGAACGCTGAGGTTTACTGTCCCGGTGTTTCCCCGAAGCAATTTCCTGCCGAGTCTTTCATAGAATGAACCCTCAGTTGATGCACTTATGTACGGATGTAGCTCTTCAACGCGCTCCGAGATCGGTCGACCTTCAATGGCCGTTATTACGTCACCGATTTCGATTCCTGCCGAGAGTGCGGATTCATGGGTGAATCCATCAACAGCCCACTGGTTTTCTACATATGCAAGCTGGACGGGAGTAAAGAAACTGCCGAAGAATTTCCGCAAAGCGTCCGGCTCGACCACAATTTTCGTATGAGAATCACCGATACTGACTATGAGCTTCTGAAGCGCCAGTTGATAGGAAAGAGGATCATCGGCTGTTACGAAGACGGGTATATATTCCCTGAGCACATCGTTCCAGTCTCCATCAATTGCGTAACGATAAGGGAAGAAGTACTCTATGATTCCCCAGTACCTGTAGAGAGCCAGAAGCCGGAATCCCGTGTCAGGAATGGCCATATCCTCGTACCCGCATTCATTGAATCTGGAAAAAGGTGTTCCTCTCACATAGTAGTGTTCTTCCTGAAAACGCCCCTCGTAAATATTCATGAGCGTGGCTGCAAGCTCCGGACCAACTTCTGGGTTGTTGATCCAATCAAGATCAGGACTCAGACGGATCTCATCAGGTGAGGGCAATGAGCATGCAAGGACAGAGACAGGTTCAAGACCCTCTATCAGATACAGGAGTGACTGTTGTCTCTCAGCTTCTGTGGCAGCATCCAATAAGGAGGGAAGAGTTCGCATGAGGGCGTAGTCCCAGTTTATGTTCCCCCTGCCGATTTGTGGATGGTGGTATTTCAGAAAGGCCCACACCTTTCCAAGGAGGACCAGTGACTCAAGCTGGAAGTTATTGATTTCGGTAAATTCAAGGCCAGATCCCATGTCGAATTCATGATCAAGTTCCGCACCGGGCAGCATACGCGTTACTGCCTCGCAAATGGGTTTACCATCAAGCTGAAGTTCAAGTTCATCGACCCATATCGTTCCTGTTCCGTAGAGAAATGCACCAAGCTCCAGTTCGCAGCCGAAACGACTGTTCTCCATACTTACTTCTAATTGATGCCATTCCGTAGATTCATGCGGATTGTCCAGGAACATGTTGCCGTTGGACACCGGGTTACCTTGCTTATCGTAAAGGATCAGATACAGGCCTGCATAGCAGTCGTCTTCCACATCCCTTGTACGAAGCCAGCCGCTCAGTGTGATTACTTCTTCTTCAAAAGTGAAAGGGATGTATCCTTCAATACAACCGTAGCCTTCTGCCGGCTCTATGTCTATGTAGTCTATTCTGAAGGAGCGTTCCCCGCTGAAGGTTATCAGCGAGTCACAACACCCGGAGTAGCCAGGACCTTCAAAGATCCAGTTGAGCGGCATCAGGTTGTCACCATCCATTATTTCGAAGCCCATGTTGTCCAGTAAAGGTGCTTGAACCTGATCGGCGCTGACCCGGGTAACTATCAGCACAGTACACAGCATTGAGAGTGCCAAAGTCCGGTATAATCCTGTAAGCATAAGTTACATCTCCATTTACAACGGTTAACAATAGGAATTTGGATTTTCCTCCGTTCCGGGAATTTTCCCGAAACAGCATATTCGTCCCAATAAGACCTCCGATTCCTACCTGAAACTGAGCATACTGCCCGAAACCAGTCCATGTCAAAAGAAAAAACAATAGATAGTCTCTCGGAATCCCACATAAGGACACACCTGTCCCCTGAAGCCGGATTCGGGAGATTACCCAACCTCTATTTCAGGAACATCGTCTTGCCATGGAACTGATATTCGCGAATGTAATGGCTCGCAGACACGCTCCAACGGTTCAGGCGGAGGTCTTGGATCTTCCCATAAATCAAGGTGTTTCAGGATGCGCCTTATTACAAACGGTTGCTCGATGAAGCTGATGACTTTCATCTCTCCTCCGCACTTCGGGCATTTCAATGCATTGACATCCCAGACCTTTTTCAGAAGCACAGCCCACAGATGTCTTCTCCGTCTGGAGTATGCGGAACGGTCTTTCATCGAAGAAGCAAGTACCTCTTCGGTTGCTGCTGTCGGTAAGATACCCTGGCGGCGCTCACGGCCACGCCATGCCTGGCTTGAACCAGAATCTATCACCAGTACTCTACTGCAGCGATGCACATGGTTGCGTCTACTTCGTTATACTCACGCATATGGTAACGTCCTCGACGTACTGTTTAAGTACGCCTCCGGAGTCTGCGTTCGCAAGTCTCGTATCCACAACCATCTGCAACGCTTCGCAACGAGTACCAGCAATAAATCCTGGTTTGGCCCCGTAATAAATGATCTGCTTCGCGCCCTTCCTTGGTATGTGGGCTGTTATGCGAGCTATCCAATCAAGAGGATCAGAAACATCGAAGTTCCTGGCAAGGGTGGGGTGAAAGTGTTCACCTCTGTAGACCACTGTCTTTGAGTTCTCGTTGAAGCTCATCCTTTCCAATGAAAACGGTGCCCTTGAGATGTATTCGCTCAGGGTTTTACGACCGTTATCATCGCATGCTTCAAAGGGCTTGCCGCAGTGAATGCTGAAGCCGCTATGCTTCCAGGAGCGCATGTTCTCCACAAGTTTCTCTGCGATCATTCCTTCTTCAAGCAGCATTTTGAAAACAAGACCGGCGAAGAGCTTTTCAATCTCCTGGAGATCTACGGTGTCTATTTCAGGCATGGGGTAGCAATAGCCTTTCCTGTCCCAGCAGGTGTCAGTAATCAGTGCGTGGACATGGGGGTTCCAGTTGACCATGCCGCCGAAGGTCTGGGGTACAAGAATGCCGCCGAGGAAGACATCATCGCGATCAAGGGCTTCATGAAGGAACATCGTGAGAGAGTCCCAGGCACATCTGCAAAGCTTGGGCAGAAGCTTCCTGTGATGCAAGAAGTGAAGTCTCAGCATTTTCGGAACACTCCACACCCAATGACGGTGTGAAACAGGCTTGAATAGCTCTTCCTCAAGAAAGATTGCAAGGTCTAATGACTTCCTCTTCGAGCAAGATGGACAGAAACCGAGGCACTTGCAGGAGAAAGCTCTGAGATATTCAGCACCGCAGTCTTTACACCTGATCCTCGCAAAGCCGTAATGAGGATCGCCGCATTGCTTGTACTTCCCTACAACCTCATCGGTGACGGGACGCCAGAAGCCGTAGCGTTTTGCGAAGCGTTCGTCATACACATCCCTGAATTCCTCATAATGGGTATCCAGCAGTCGGAACAAAGGAGTGCTCTTCGGCTGCCTGGGTGTGTATTCGTCCGGATATACGCAAAAAA
>JAUXIK010000041.1 GCA_030620995.1 Candidatus Aegiribacteria sp. | reverse complement strand
TTCGCGACGATAGGTGAAAGGAATGACCACATCTTGGGACCCCAGAAAGCCCATTTGTTATCATACACGATTGAGAAGTCTTTGCCGTATACGCTCATATTCCCTCTATTGCCCCAACGTTTGCATAACCAGCACAGATATTACGCTGGTTCAATGCTTTGCATTTGTGGCTGGTTCATGCATTTGTTGACGGAACTATTTCCGCCCTGTAATCATAACGTTTCCTACAAATAGTACTTACCGGTCTTTATCCTGGAACGTTGTTTTCCGCGTGCATTTCTATTTTTACGGCGACGGCTTTTTTGTTCTGTGGGTCCGTTTTCCGTTTGTTCTTTTGTGCTCCAGCCGAAGCCGTTCATGTGGTTGTTGGCCCGTGCCCACGTCTTGCTCCTTCATCTTTTGGATAACGAACGACGTGCGTGCTGCTCCGTCGACGGGGCGTGCCTCGTTTCTGCACCACTCTATCAGTTCGTCAACATCGACATCGACCTTCACGAGGTCGATACCGGTGTCCCAGATGACTTTGAAGGAATGCTTGGCAAACTCAAGCCACTCGTCATACGTTTCCTCAAGATCGTCGGCATCGGAGGCGGTGGATTTGAGAAGTGCCCACTGCTCGCGTTTGTACCACGCGACTCCGGACACCATCGGGAATTCTGCATCTGGGTCATCAAGCATATTCTGTCCTGTTTCTGGGCTATTTTTTACGGCGACGGCTTTTCTTGTTCTATGGGCCCGATTTCCGTTTGTTCTTTGTGCTCCAGCCGGCGCCGTTTTTTACTCGTCAACAATGATTATGTAGAGTCTTCATTTCTTTTCAAATATTTTCCATCTAACAATATTAATTCAGGTAATGAGCTGTCAATGCTCATCACAATTAAGAGCTTAACAGAAATAGTAAACATGAGTATGCTAAAGCAGGTAAAAACCCTGGATATGTAGAGTCCACATATCAGAGAGGTTCAATAATCATGAAATACGATATGAATGAATACGGAAATATACTATCATCGCTTAACTTAGTACAGGATAACCATATACTATACATGGCAGGTTGGTGAAACAATATCTTGTCCTGGGTAATCCGGGAATGATGTATTTGCTGATATTCTTTATGGAGAAGGTAGAGAGGATTGCCAGACCAAGCAAGCTTTTTATACTGTTAAGCTATACCGGCAATTATCCGGGAACTATCCTGACCTGGTCAGCAGCCGCAGGAACATATCATTTCAGGACTGGCTTCCCGAGATTAGATTCCAGTATGAAATATTGGCGAGTAATCCTTTTTAGAAACTAATGCTGCGGATCAGACGCGCTGTTAAGCATCGCCTGCATCCGACTTGTTCTTGCCGTATCGAGTTCCTTGCTCCCGCAGCAGATGCACACAGTAGGAATTCAGACTTTCTCCTTCACGGAGGGCTTCCACCACGAGAGTTTTGTGGAGTTCTTTTCCCACGCGGACTACAAACTTGCCTGAGTAGTTCTTCCCCGCAGTCGCGGCGGGAAGGGGATCGCCGTCTTCCTGATACAGCCTGATCCACTCGTCCACTGCCTGGCAGAGCTCTCTATAAACCCTTGTCTCGTTGCTCCCGTGTATACCTCCGAGCATCATACCTGGACAGGTGCCAACGTAGCATTGATCCTCTTCCGACCACTCTACAATCTTGAGGTATTTATCGCTTGTTTTCATTTCTTCACCTTCTTAAGAGCCTTCTCCAGATCACGTTCTTGATACCGCTTGGCATCATCCCCCGGGTTGCCACTAATAGTGATCTTTTCTCCCCCGGAATGTTTGAAGTTCCGATGGCTACCCTTGCCACCACGATCTATGAACCCGGCTTTCTTCAAGTCCCGAATGAGTTCTCTTATCTTCCTTGGCATAATAGTTATAGTACTACAGTAGTATCACTCGTGTCAAGATGGTTCCTATTCCATGAAAATGTCCAGTCCCTCACCACTTTTCCCGGCTTTCTTCCATAGAACTTCACCGTTTGGTCTCATGCATACCAGTTCCTGTGTAACTTGATCGGCAATCATAAGAGTATCACCCATTGTATGCAGATAGAGTGCATTGTAGAATGGAGGTGTGAAGGAAGCAGGGATAACCAGGCATGCTGGCATTCATACTTTGCGTCATTGTTTTGCATCACATCTGCTTATTTCAGGTATTGATCTTTGTGAAATTCAAGAATTACTTGGCCATACCACATCGTCTGCGGAACAAGAATGCTTCCGGAAACTATCCTGACCTGGTCAGCAGCCGCAGGAACATACCATTTCAGGACTGGCTTCCCGAGATTAGATTCCAGTATGAAATATTGGTGAGTAATCCTTCTTAGAAGCTTGCATATCCAGCACAGATACTACTCTGGATCATGGCTTTGCATTTTCGGCTGGTTCATGCAAGTGTTCGTTTCCGTATTTTAGATGTTCTTCCTTGATCTTGAGAGTTTTGCTTAACCGCCTGGCCATGGCATTGGAGTAGGTGCGTCGACCATGCTCATAGTCGCTGACCATGTTCTGGCGGATACCCAGCTTCTCGGCGAGTTGGGTCTGAGTCAAGCCGGCCTTAAGGCGAGCACCGGCAAGCAGGTTGCCGATGCGGTTCTTTTCCATCTCCTTCCAGTATTCAGTACTCTCGATAGAAACAGATTCGTTTTCTGGTTCGTCGGCCAGGACGGTAACATCGTACTTCTTCTTGATCCAGGCGAGCAATTCATCAACATGTTCGCCGTGAATCGAAATCTCAATATGGGGCTTTTTCACGAGAGCCAACATAATACACCTCAATCACTATTTCGTTTTTACGGCATGTCCAGCATGCCACATATCTGTAGTTCAAATGACAATGGTATCGATCCTTGCCCAGTAGTGAGAAGTTGCGCCATGCATTTTGGACCGGGCCATCTGCCTGGAGATCTGCGATCAACAAGAAAAGGAGCTTCTGAACATCGACGGGCAGCTTCTTCAGTCGGTGAATAACCTTCTTCTTGATCCGAACTTCATATTTCATTGTGGTTATAATATAACCTAATGACTGGATTGCTGCAAGTTATATTTCTCGAAAGCGAACGCTCCAAATCAGTAGCCTGCTGTAATGATTCAGCCAATATCATGGTTCCGCAGGTCTACTTAATTTGTTTGTTCTGCGCCTACTATTTTGCATGAAGTGCATCAAGCACAGCTTTTGGATTCTTTGAAGCGATACGCAACAATGCTTTTGCTGGTCCCTCTGGTTTTCGTCTGCCCTGTTCCCAATTCTGCAGAGTGCGTACACTTACGCCAATCATTAACGCAAATTCCCTTTGTGAAACATGAAGCAATTCTCGAATTTCCCTGATTTCAGGGGCGTTCATTTCAAAAACACGATTTGGTTTCTTCCGATTAGCCTTGATATCTCCAGCTTCTTTGATGCTTGCAACCAGCATATCGAAATCTTCGTTTTTCATAACATATTCTCCTTGATCAATTTCTTGAGTGCTTTTACTTGCAGAGGTGTTAGGTTTTCCTGGTCAGTTTTTCTATACATGAAGATCATGTAGATGCTTTCTGGAGGATCCCAGTAATAAATCAAACGCAGTGATCCTCTTTTTCCTGAACCAGGCAGTTTCCATCTAATTTTACGCAAGCCACCGCTACCACTAATAAGTGGACCTGCGTCAGGCCTAAACATTAGAGCTGATTGCAGCATCCGGTAATTTTCATCAGGTAGCAGCTTTTGAACTTGCTTTGTAAATATTGATGTTTCTATAAACTTCACGAATCGTATATACGCCAATGGCGTATATATGTCAAGGTTGTGTTTTCAGCAGAACGCTCTGCATAACCAGCACAGATTTCACTCCGGATCATGACTTCGCATTTGTGGCTGGTTCATGCAGTGGTTCTACATATTTATTTGTCTTTCTTCATTTATTCGATCCACCACTTCCCTGAATTTCTTGCGGACGTTCGAAACGGGAAGGGATGTGATTTTTTCTCGGAATAGTTCATCAGCTCTTGCATCAAAAACCTTACTACCATCAAGTGGAGTAAGCTCAACATCAAAATCGGAAAATATCATTTTGGTTAGATGACTGCACAGTGTTTCTCGAACATTGTAAAGAAGGAAAAAGTCCTCATACTCCCCTCTTAATTCGTGATGAAGATCGATCAAAACATGACTGCCAACTTCATGGAGGATTCCCTCGAAAAGCAGCGGAATATCGTAGTAAACCCAGTTCTTTCCATATCCAAGTGAGTTGAATCTGGGAGCATTTTTCATTCCGGAGCTTAGAATGTATTCATATTTCTCATAGTTGAAAGGGAATCCGGTCGCATTTTCCCACCTGGCAATAGAATCCACTTTCTCTAATATCTTGTTTATCTCAGCAGCCTTAGCAGATACTGAATCCTTTTCGTTTGGCCAGACATCCTTCTTAAAATTTCCCCAGTTCCTGCACAGGATTTTGCTAAGCCGAATTATTTCCTCTCTATTGCTTTTAAGCATTTCAATTGCACCGGGATGATCCAAGCGTCCCCACTGCTCATGGAAACGAATTAATGAAGGGAAGTTGTGTAGCATTTGATTACAATTCCCGGTATCAATGAGTGAGATGAGCGCATCAAAGTATGATTCTATGCCATCTGTGTCATCCGGATTCACATAACCGAGAATGAAGAGTCCATAACTTGTCAGAGAACCTGCTTTTCCATTTCCCCACTTGAAAAGATCTTCATTCCCTTTTAGCCATCTCGCGTCGGCAGGTTCTATTGTATCTGAGTATTGATCTGAATAATCGCTTTCGAAGCCAACTCTAGAAACACTAAGGATATGACCAAGATAGCTTGGAATATCTTCTACAATGCATTGAACTTGTTTCTTTTTCATTTCGCTTTTATTCATGACTTCCATTCATGTAGAACAATGATTATGTAGAGTCTTCATTTCTTTTCAAATATTTTCCATCTAACAATATTAATTCAGGTAATATGCTGTCAAATGTTTCCGGGAACTATCCTGACCTGGTCAGCAGCCGCAGGAACATATTATTGTAGGACTGGCTTCCAGAAATCAGGTTCCAGTAAGCACGGGAAAAGGTTTCGCTTTCCTTCAGTTTTCTCATAGCAAGTCTCACTGTTAAACGACTGAAGAGGAGATGCCGGTAGAATTCTGACTGTCTGACAGTACCAAAACATCCCTTGTTCGCCCTGATCAGCATGGTTTTCCTGTCCCCACCGGATATGATGGCATCCGCGATGAGAAACCCGCTTTCAATCGCATGTCCGATTCCCTCTCCTGATACCTGATCAACCAGGCCAGCTGCGTCTCCTGCAAGGAATATCTGTCCGGCGCCCATGGATTTATGCAGTGACAGTGAAGGTATTGAAGCAGCCTTCATTACATACTTGCTGGCTGATATCCCCCTGGTTTCAAGAAATCCCTTCAATGCTGAGGCCACATCCGGTGGAGAAACCTTACTGCCCACAACACCGGCCCCTATACAGATTTTCTCCCTTCCCGGAAAAGCCCATATGTACCCGTAAGGAAGATATCTAAAATGTATATGAAGTCCGTCAGACATATTTACTTCCGATAAGGGCAGGAAGCACTCGAGTCCGATGCCGGTTTTTCTGCCTGATCTTCCAAAGCATGTTTTTCTGACGAAACTGTTGCATCCGTCCGCTCCCACAAGAAAGGAGTATCTGATACTCCGACCGGAAGAAGTTCTGATGATTGATGAATCAATGGATACAACTGTTTCACCTGTGATCACTTCAGTTCCGGAAGACGCTGCTTTTTCCAGAAGAAAATTATCGAACCCCATCCTTGAGATAATCCGGATGGGATGATTGTCTGATGTATATGTGCTGAGAAGTTCGTCCCTGTTCCAGAGTGACAGGGTTCTGTGGGTTTTCTCCGTTAGCCGGTCGAGTTCGGCAGTTGAAATCATGCCTGAATTAGTAAGCAGTTCGGCTGCTCTACTGCTGAGAACCCCACCGCATATCTTGTCTCTCGGGAACTCAGCTTTATCGATGAGCAGACATCGAACACCTGCGGAAGCAAGCTTCCAGGCGCATGAGGATCCGGCAGGTCCCCCGCCAACCACCAAAGCCAGGGTCAGGTCTTGCATTTTAGCATTTCTATCATATTAATTGTGTATGTACATTATAATATAACTATATCACACACAGAATTGATTTAACTCATAAATACTGCAATCTTGAACATTCAATAAACATCACCTTGCAGATAGAGCCCTGTTCTTTAGAATGAATCTGCGCTGTCTGTGATTTTCACACCCTCTGCTACAATGTAAGACGGTACGCTGATAGCGACAGGCATTCGTCTGCCATATGTATTCGAACCGTTTACGGATTCAGAAACAGACGAGATTACTGAAACGTTGCCAAGAACATTCTGGAATGAATCGGTAATCCTGGTTGAGAATATTGGTGATACCATCTTGCCATCTTCAATAAGAAGGGCGTTGAATCTTGAACTTCCCGTAAATATTCCCTTGCTTCGACTTGGCAGATTCATGTAGTGAAGAGCGGGAATGTAAAGAACTCTGCCCATATCCCTGACAGCCTCAAGAGGACATTCAAAACCATCTCCGGTATTCATTACTATTCCCATAGAGCGCGTATCGTGTCCTGTTGGCTCTCTGCCGTACCTTGCCGCTGTTGAGGAATCGTACATCAGGTTCATCAGCACTCCGTTTTCAATAAGCGGGAAGTGTTTTCTTTTCCTCCCGGACATATCAAATCCGAACATGAAAGTCTGAGGATTGAACGGATCGTCAGAAAGCGTGATGTTCTTTCCAAGGACTTCATCACCCGGTTTATTCTGTGAAGTCCAGCTCTGCTTCTCTTCCCAGCCTCTTCCCATGAAACCTGTGAACACAGATAAATTAGCTATCTCCGAAACAGCATCAGAACCGAAAATAACGGTATACTCACCAGGTTCAACCTTGAATCCCGGATTCTTCTCATAAACAGGAATTAATCGCCCAAGCTCTTTCAATGTCTTTTCGACAGAGAAATCCGAGGCTCTCCAGCCAGTCTGGGTGTTAATGAGTTCCCATTTTTTTCCGGGATGCTTAAGCACAACAGTAAACAGTTGATCGGTTCCTCTGTGATAAACTTCATTTCTGTTTGCAGTGGTTATCATGCAAACTTCCACTGATCCGCTGGACCATGATCCTGAGTAATTGAAATTGTCGCCAAGTTTCGAAAAGATCTCTCTGTAAGCATCTGCCTTAACACCTGGATCAAGGTTTGCGAGAGCTTCATCATACTGGATTTCTTCGTATACTGATTCTTCAACTTCATCAGGGATTGGGTCGTAGGTTTTAGGAGCTGCAGCTTTTGCCTTTTCTACGGCTTTATCCAGTACATTCCGTATGGTTTCTGTTTCTTCAATCATGCCAAGAAAAGTCTGGCTTGCCTGCTTTCTTCCATCGGTTACTTCAATATCAAGTCTGGTCAGATCCTCTGAAGTATTGAGAGAAATGGAACTGTTGCCGATCCGCATGAGATGACTCTTCTCGTGGTGCAGTGCAAGTGTAGCCTGGATGCCTTCCGATGCAGCCTGATCCCTTACTTCCATCAGAATCTTCCTGATGTTTGCGTCCAGCATGGTTTACTTCCTTTCTCCGATAATCACGTCATCAAATTTCACGACAGGAACTCCGTGCCCTATCTGCATAACCTGGTTTGGTTCTCCCTTGCCGCAGTTGTCAACCAGTTCAACTCTCCAGGTTGATTTGTCACCTACCGCTGAAAGGGAGTTGTAGAACTCAAGTGTGTGTCCCTGATAAGTTGGATTCCTGAGGATTCTTGTTTTCTCGCCGTTTTTCACTTCCCAGGCAATTTCACATCCGAAGTGGAAGTGTTCTCTGTTTGATCCGATCGACCAGGATACCGGATTATCAACCACGATCCCGTCCTCCGTGGAAGAAATAATATCTTCAAGTGATCCGTCATCGCCCGGCAGGATATTCACGTTTGTCATTCTATCAATTGGAGCGCGGTAGAATGAAGTTGCTCTGGCAACTCCCCCGCTCTGGCTGAATACTTCCCTTTTCGCCTTCTCGTTGGCCTCGTTAACCATCGCTCTTGATGTAAGGGCATTTACCAGAATTCCTCTGTCGATAAGCAGATAATCTCTTTCAGGGGTTCCGTCGTCGTCGTATCCAAAGGAGCCGGGAGAATTCAGGATACCTCCATACGAAGAAGCGAACAGTTTATCGCTTCCGTATCGCAGTTTTCCGAATGAATCAAGATTTACGAAGGAGCCACCCGCATAAGAGAGTTCATAACCAAGAATTCTGTCAAGCTCCAGAGGATGTCCTATGGTTTCGTGGACCTGAAGATGTCCCTGCCCCGGAAGGAGAATTACAGATTTTCGACCGTATTCCAGAGTATCAGCTTTAATAAGTCCTTTGAGCTCTGATTTGATTCTGCTGCTATGCTCTGCGAAGAGAACCGGTTCGGTAATCATCTTCCAGCCGCTGGTTCCATCACCGGTTGAATAGAGGCTCATACTTCTTCTCTGCATTTCTCCATCGGAATCCAGAGACATGACCATCATCATACCGAAAACATTGACCAGATCCTTGTTGATTTCCGAACCGTCGCTGTTCTGGAAGTGGATTTTCTTTTTCTGGAAATTGGCATATACTATTCTTTTAAGGATAAAATCGTCCACAAGGTCAGCGTCCAGACGAGTCAGAAAACCAAGCTTGTCTTCCAGGCTCACTGTAAAGGGGTCTACCGCTACAGGTGAGGAGTAACTGCCCGTAATAGGATCTCTATCTCCCATGAAAAGCGGTACTTTCACAAGTTCTGAAGCTGTCTTCGCGTTCAGCAGCGCTTTGTCAAAACACGATCGCAACGAGGACAGGTCACTGGTTGCCGCAAAACCCCAGGCGCCGCCCCACAGTACTCTTACCCCGATACCGCTTTCAACGGTCGTATCGTTTGCTTCCAGATCTCCATCGTACAGAAGAATTGTCTCAGAGCTGTCATCCTGATAGAATCTCGCATCAACGTAACCAGCGCCATCCAGAGATATTCTGGATATGTTCTTCGAAATTTCCTTCTTTACTGCCGCCGAATCTGTCATCAGATACCTGCCTTACCTAAATATTTCAAATCACCGTAATTGTAAGATTTCTCAAATATATGAATCAAACCAAATTAACAAAGTTCCAGTTTTGTTACTATCTGTTACAGAATTATCACAGGATCGCAAACTCTTCTAATTATTCATAGAATATATGTTATTGAATTTATTATGTACCATCTATTCAACGGGAGTTCTCATGAAAAAATTGATCCTTCTATCAGCGATATTTGCTTTCCTGCTGATAACTTCCTGTGACAGCGGCAGTACTGAACAGACAGGTGATGCGGTTATTGAGGATACGCCTGAGGAATCATCGCATATTCGGCTGACAGTTCTTCAAACAATAGGTGTAGAACTCGGAGAGGCAAATCTCGTATTCGGCAGAATAGTGGATGCTGTCCGGACCGCTGACGGCGGTGTTCTTGCTCTTGACCTGACAACGCTGAATGTGCGTCGGTTCGACAGTAACGGCGACTTCATCGCAAGTGCGGGAAGAGAGGGAAGCGGACCGGGAGAATTCCAGAACCCGAGGGGAATAGCAATCCTGGAAAACAACTGTCTTATTGTCTCTGACATGTCCGGAGGCTCGATAAAGGTATTCAATGATTCTCTTGTATGGATAGAGGATGTCACCGGTTTCTTTCCGCGTCCGCCGTTTACTGTAAGATCCGCGGGAAGGGGTGTTTTTACAGGACTGCTTCCCGCCTTTGACCGGGAAGAGGGGCTCATGGGCTATTCAATAGCAAGACTTGAGGCTGGTAACCCTGAACCAACTGTCATCTACGCTGAAGATATGACTCCTTTCGATCCTTCCAGGCTCGGTCCCTTCGGAGCAGAGAGCACACCGATATTCACCTCCGGCAATTCCGGAAACGTGTTCGTATCCATGCCCCTTGTCGACAAAATTGATATTATCGGATACCTTCCTGAGGGAGAGGTTTTCCTCGAAATAAGTGAAGAGGTCGAGCTCGTTCTAAAGACAGATGAAGAGCTTGCCGACGAGGAAGCTGAATTTGAAGAATTCGCTTCCAGAAGAGGCAGCAGAGGCGGCAGGATGTCCGGAATCGAACTCACGTTTGATCCGATACTCTACCGAAGATCAGTCTCGGAACTCGGAATTGATAATCAGGACAGACTGTGGGTCCGCCTTGGCGGATACAGATACCCTTTCTGGAATGTATATGACATGAGCGGCGAACTTCTCTTTACGGCATCACTGGAACTGGACGATCCGGATATCGATGAGATGACTGTCAGAATTACGAATAACGGGGCGGTTGCATGGGTCAGGGATCCGGTCAGCTGGCCAAGGCTCTATCTTATCGAGCTGCCGTAGCAGGAAACGAATATTTAAGAGAATTCTTCCTGAACGTATTTCTCCAGAGCACTGATGACACTTGATGAGAATTTCCTTTCTTTTCCTTTTTTGAGTTCATAAAAAACATCCATAGGCATTTTGGGAATTCTGTATCTCCTGTTTGGTGTGATTGCCGCATTATAGGTATCGCTTATTGCTACTATCTCTGTTGAAAGACCTATATCCTTCTTACCTTCCGGATAACCACTGCCATCTATTCTCTCATGATGATCCTCGGTAATCTCTGCTTCCTTTTCCAGGCCCAGTTTCCTGAGCATCCTTGCCCCCTCAGCCGGATGAATCTTGAGTATCTCCCAATCAAGATCGTCCAAGGGTGTAATCTTATTTAATGAGTACCAGGGAATTGCACATTTCCCAATGTCGTGCAGCTGGGCGGATGTTCCTATAAGTTTGATTTCATCCTGTTTCAGTAACAATACTTCCGCTATCCCCACAGCTGTCTTTTTAACGCTTTCTGTATGCTCACTGCCAAGGTACCAGTCCTTTATTCTCAGGACTTTCAACAGATACTCAAACAGACCCTTTTCCTTGAAAAATATGTGAAGATCCTTCACCCCTTTTTTGCTGGCAAGAATGTTATAAACATGAAGGCCGTCCCTCATCGCAAGCGTTTCCGAAAGGGTAGTTCCATAATATCCTGCATCTTCAAGTGAACGGATCATCAGTTTTATACTCTCTTCCGCATTCCCTCTATTTGCCAGTATGAGAGCTTTTATTCGATGATAACCCGGTTCTACAAATCCTCTGGTAGTCTCGCTCGCATCTCTGATTATTCCCTCAAGGATTTCATCGGCCTTTTCTGTCTCACCCCTTCTCGCTTCTGCTTCAGCTTTATTCAGCAGAGTGAGAAATCTAATGTTTTCTGAATCGGTTTCCTCTGTTTTTTCTTCACCAATACCTAATACCCGTTCCAATTCCTCATCATCCTTTATCGTTCTTTCTGTAACAAGCAATGAATCTGTGTAATTATTGGATATCAGTTTGAGTGCCCAGAAGTACTCCCTTTTAACTGTACTTTTAAACCGGTCAGGGCTGATCTTTCTTAATGTTGAAATAGCTTCCTGATAGATTTCATTCGCATCGCTGTAATTCTCGCGATAAACGTGCAGTATACCTGCGTAATTATTCAGAAATAAAGGGAGGAACGGCAGATTTTTCTTTTCTTTTGAAAGTTCTTCACAGAAGTAACCTGCTTCTTTTTGAATACTTTCCGTTGGATATCCTAAATTGGCAACTGCCCCCGCAACGTACATTCGCGTCCAGAACATATTCTCATTACCTCTGTATTTATAATAATACGCGTCCGCCTTCATAATTTTGTAGGTTTCCATTGGAGCGCCAAGAACCCTGAGTCTTCTTCCTATTTCATAAGAATTCGGATCTTCATCTCTGTTTTTTCTTCCAATGAAATCAAGATAATCAGATAACCTCTCCGCAAAACCTATTAACACACTGTCGACCAGATCACGGGGTGAGTTCAGTGTATTAAGGTACTCAAGAAATATCTCTCCCATATTCAATTCTGTTCTTCCAGTGATAATATTCAAAAGACAGATTACCTGAATCCTCTCCTCTGGAATAACGATCTGTCGCTATTTTATCCTGGTTACCATCTTCGTAATCGCTGTATCCCCGCATACCAGACTGACAAAATAAATTCCCTCCGGAATCTCCTCGCCAGCGTTCCAGATCAGCGATCCGGTGCCAGCGTCGACATTCTGAGTTCTCCTTTCAACCGCCCTTCCTGAAATATCATAGACTGAAAGGACAACTGTCACGGGAGAAACAGCTGAATAATCCAATGAGAGACTGGAAGTAAATGGATTGGGAGAAACACGGTTGAGAGCAAATATCCCCGCTGGGATTTCACCTTCGCCTATGCCGGTCGTGGTGGTTTCATATTCAAAGAACCATGTACCAGGAGCGAATCTGGGCTGTGATTCATCTCTGCCTGAATTGTCAGAAGCCGAAATGTAATACTGAACTGTTTCGCCGTCCGGTACACCCGGAATATTAACAGAAAATGAATCCACGCCGCTGTATGACATTGCCAGAGTTGTAAACACCCCCGAGGTTCCGATTCTGTAATTAAGGTCGTGATCCAGAAGCGCGTTGTCAGGATGACATCTGATCAATGCATTTATTGTTACCGGGCTGCCGGCAGTCTGCAGTGAATCTACCGGTACATGCTGAACCAGGAGCATTTCATTGTCCATAACGTTTCTTGTTCTGCAGTGAAGGGCATCTGTAGGCGCCCAGCCGCCATAAGTGAATCCCTCAACTGTATATCCGGGAAGAGCTTCCTGGTACAGAGCAATGGCCGCAGCATCGTAGCTCGAGCTGAACAGAGGAACGTAAACATGATCGTTGGAGATAAGGCTGTTGGTATAACCTTCATTTCCTGAACTCTGTACACGGTAGACATTCCATAAGGTCCCATACGGGCTCGGGGTTAAGGCCAGCATATCCGCGGCGGCTTCAAGCGCGGCGTAATCCGGATGCGAAGGGGGAACCTGAAGAACAAGTATTCTGTCCGGACTGAGCATCTTGGACCAGCAGTCGATATGATTGATGTAGCTGCCCTGAGGATCATCCATTGTCACGTAGTTATCGATCCCGAGATAGAGATCCATCTGAGTGTCCACCCAGTCCTCGTTACCACCGTTCTCCGAATAAACAAGATTCGTGGACATGGCCTGACTGAATCCGCTGGACATGTAATTGCCGCCGGTATGCACGATCGTGGATGTGTAGACAGGTATGACCCAGGTGGAGCCGGCAACTACAGGGAAGTTGTCATCCCATGGTCTGGGCCTGTTGTAAGAATAGTTGAAAATCCCCTGGCTGCCGTCCGGAAGAAGCACGAACCATGGGCCGTAATCGCGGACCCAGTGGGTATTCGTCAGGGCGAAGATGAAGTCAACATTGTCCATATTGACTCCGACATTCTGAAAGTGTGTCTCGGCGGAGCTCTGCTGGAGGGAATCACAGATCACCCATACTGTTGTTACCTGGGAAAAAGATACTATCAGATCATCCGGAAGACCCATCGGCCACCTGATGAAAACACCGGTTGCGGGAGCGTATTCACCGGGATTTACAGTTCCGTCCGGCGGCGGTGAGGTCGCGACCGTATTGCATCCGATCTCATCTAGTCTTAGAAGCTCCTCATCCGTAAAACCGATCGGAAGGAGTTCTTCGGTGCCGCAGACAGACATTTCCGCTGAGGCGGCCATTGCAAAGACCAGCATAATGGATATGTATTTCATCTTATTCCTCTACAAGTTGAAGAAGTGTGGTACGTCCCCTGTTATTTCAGCGCTTCCTCTGAGCTGAATTGCCTGTCCAGTCTCAGTTCGTGGAGAACTTCCCTGTCCTTCCCGTTCAGTTCATCTGTCAGTAATCTTGACATCAGCTCTCCGATCCCCGGGGCAAGCATGAATCCCTGACCGCACATTCCAACCGCGATATAATGGTTGGAAGGACCGCACCTGTCCAGAATCGGTGATCCGTCGGGGGTCATTGGATAAACACCCCGCCAGACTCTTCTTACTTTCAGATTCGCCAGTCTTGGGTACAGATTCACCATACGCGGCGCCACGAGCGGCAGAAATCCGGAAGTTTCCTCGATAGATGTTCCGGGAACAGGCGGATCGGGCGTGATACAGAATACGATCTGACCTGTCTCATGCTGGTAGAAATAGTAATTCGCCGATCCGGGAGCCTTTCGTATATCGACAACCATTGGATCGAAAAGCCTTTCAACTGGCTCGGTAATACCGGCCTCGTGACAGTCGGGATATACCGGAAGCTCAGCTTCCGCCATTCTTCCTGCCTCCACGGCAGAAGAACCCGCACAATTGACAACCGCTCCACATGAATACGTTCCCTTCTCCGTGATTACTGAAACCACTTTTTCTTTATCTATATTGAATCTCTGAACTGTTTCATTAAACCCGAATTCCGCTCCGAGTTCCGCTGCTCTTCTGTAGAATGCGTAACAGCAGAGCATAGGACTGGCGCTGCCGTCCTCAGGTGACCAGGTCCCGCCCAGAAGACCATTGGTGTTTATACCTGGAACAAGTTCCTCGATCTCAGATGGTGAGACCAGATTTATGTTAAGACCGGCATTCCTCTGAAGGGGCACATTCCGCCTGAACAGTGAAATAGTGTCTTCATCGTAAGCGACGTAGGTGTAACCGCCCTGATACCATCCTATGCTTTCTCCGTGGATTTCCTCCCATGTTCTGAATACTTCAAGGGACCGAAGAGCAAGTGTCACCTTTGCGGGTTCTGTATGCGTGGCTCTGGTTCCGCCAATGGCGCACTTGTTGTTTCCCTGACCCGCTGAAGAAGCGCTGTCAAGGCAGAGAACGGAAATTCCTTTCTCAGCAAGGCTCATTGCCATAGGAGTTCCCACACTTCCGGCTCCGATGATGATGACATCGTAGGTTTTATTACTCATCATCATGTTCCTTTCCGGTAAACCAGCCCAGTTGAGTCTCGGCGAACAGCGGTCTTTCAGTAAAGGGTGTAATCTCCTCCGGTGGAATCCCTTCCTCCCTGCAGATTCTTTCGATCAGCGTTGAACAGGTCTTTCCGCCACATGCCCCAAACCCGGCTCTTGTAAGAACTTTAAGATGATTCATGTCTCTTATGCCCGCTCTGATATGCTCTCGAATCTCCCCCGCGGTAACACGTTCACACCTGCAGATAACAGCTGTATCCGGTAAAGGCACTTCTAATGGAACTGGAAGAGGCTTGATTTTGTCAGGATCCTGAACAACAACTCCGGCTGTTCTGCAGGCAATTGAAGCAGGTGTTTCGAGTTTCAGCAGAAGTGTCTTCGGAAATCCGGCTGCGTACTTCCACCCGGTCAGGATCGCCTTGCCGAGAATATCTCCTTCCCACCCGGTGACAGTCATTTCCATGCCTTCCTCAAGAAGCCATTCGCCTAGCTCGAAGGGAACAGTTACAATCGGTCTGTCAGAGGAATTCCTGAAATCGACCAGAGTCACAGCCAGTCCCGGACAGATTGCGACGCATTTCTCACATCCCACACATTCGCCATGAAATTCAGGCAACCCCATTATCGGATGTCCTGATGTCCCGATAAGATCCTTCGGACACACTGTCATACATGGGTTGCATGGAATCTCCTGCGTACAGTGCAGAACCGGAAAAACTCCTGTTCTTTCCTCAGGAGGGGTATATGGAAGAATCTCTCCGCCGGGACTCTTGAGTATTTCAGCCTTCTCCATGAGTTCATCAGGTATATTTACTCCCCCGGAACCGAGGGAAGCAACTATCTGAAGACCTCTTATCCTGCCTGTAAACATCGCAGCGCTTGCTTCAGCAATTTCTTCGGCGTCACCTGCCATCATGGATTTCATGCCGAAATCGAGAGCTTTCCGGTGAAATTCATCAACCGGACTCAATCCAACGGCCACCAGCACCGTATCTACTTCCCATGTACGTTCAGTACCGGGCAAAGGAGTAAAGGAATCATCCACCCCGGAGATTGTCACGGCTTCCACCTGTTCGCTCCCATGTGCCGCAATTACAGAATGTCTGGTGAATATCGGCACTCCAAGTCTTTTGATCTTGTCAGCATGAACTTTGTATCCACCGCAGACCGGAAGAGCTTCTGCAAGCCCTACCACTGTCATGCCTGCCTGAAGAGCGTGATAGGCTCCGATAAGTCCCACATTCCCCCCGCCGACAACGAATATCCTCTCAGCACACCTGACCAGATCTCTGTTAACCATTGTCTGAAACGCGCCGGCACCATAAACACCTGGAAGCGTACATCCTGGAAAGGGGAGTGATTTTTCTCGAGCTCCGGTTGCCACAAGAAGATACTCCGGTTTCACTATCCTGTAGCCGTCAGCACATCTGATTCCGACAGTCCCGTCGTTGAATACTCCAAGTACGATACTGTCAAGCCATATGTCAACGGAATCCATCTCTGAAATTTCCCCGGCGAGCAGCTCTGCTATGTGAATGCCCCGTGTTCCGGCGTAACAGTCCGCTTCCGAACCGAAGAACTTGTGAGTCTGAAGAACAAGCTTACCACCAAGACGATCCTTATCATCCACTATTATTGTGTCTATTCCCGCTTTTCCGAGTTCAATGGCTGCCGCCATACCGGAGGGTCCGGCACCGAGTATCAATACCCTGGTTTGAAGCTTCGCAGGAACCAGAACATCCGGACCGGGAAGATCTTCGAGTAAAGGCAATCCCTCAAGACTTCTGACATCCATCCCCCTTTTAAGAGGCACAATGCAGCTCTTCAATGGAATTCCATCAATAAGAAGTGTACACTGTGAGCACTGTCCATTTGCGCAGAACATCCCCAGCGGGCTTTCGTCAGTATGATGATGTCCGAATATGTGAATGCCGAAAGCGAAAATAGCGGATGATACAGCCTCACCCTCCAGCCCAATGGCAGGTTGTCCATTGAATGTAAACTCAACTCTTTCCGCATCCGGCTGTTCAAGCACCGGGTGTCTGTAAATACGCTTTTCCTGAAAGGACACTATTCCTCCTAACAGTTCTGGAATTTGGAAATCAGGGAATGATCAATCTATTAATGTGATATCGACACGGCAACTCTATAACCTATTTTTTTTTGTTTCGTTTTCTGTCCCAGTCAGAGGCGAATTTCATTCTTGCCGGTTTCTTTGCTTTGACGAAACCTCTGCACTCGGGATAATTACAGCACCTCCAGACTCTTATATGCGGATACTTGTAGAGCTTCGTCGGTGAATCGCATAAAGGACACCTTGGTACATTGGTTCCTGCTTCCCTCTCGATCATTTTTTCCGCAGAGTCGATTTCTTTGTAAAGTTCTTCCCTATCAGGACCCCCGAGCCAGTGTTTCATAACCTGCCTTATTATAAACCAGAGGAAGGCGATTCCGATAAATAGTAATAACAGTCGTGCTGAACTCAATTATTCTCCTTCACATCTCAATCCGCATATCTCACCGGAGTTACTACTGCAACGGCGCATAAGACACTTGCATACTGCGTTATGCTCAATCGACCTTCCTTGAAGTATATATAATACATCTTCGTCGATCTCATTCGCATGCCTTGTCTGCGAGCGCTTCTACACCGTTTCGTTACGCAACCTGGCGAAATATGCGAACTGATTGTCCGGTGCTTTAAAGAGTTGACAGAAGCACAATTCATTCGTAAATAATACGTTCCTTTAAGAATACTTGAATTACTTTACTATGCAATGCAAATCAGATCGGGAACAGGAGCACCAGATTGAAGAATTATACACCTGATAAGCTCAGAACAGTTGTAGTCATTGGCCATGGATCTGTAGGAAAGACCAGCCTGTGCGATTCTATACTCTTCGTCGGCGGAGGCGTGGACCGGATGGGAAAGGTTGACAATGGCACCAGTCAATTCGATTTCACCAATGAGAGCCGCGAAAGGAAGCACAGCCTTTCCTCTTCTCTGGGTATCCTCGACTGGAAAAACCACAAGATCAATATCATCGACTCACCTGGACTGGCGGATTTCCATGGCGCCACAATTGGCAGCATAGTCGTTGCGGATGGTGTTGTACTTGTTGTTGACGGTACGGATGGAGTCGAAGTCGGAACCCTGAAAACATGGGATTTTGCAGCCAGAAGCAACAAACCTCTCATTTTCTGGGTCAACCGTGTTGACAGAGACAGTACCGATTTCGAGAGAGTCGTCTCCGATATCAGGAAAAATCTTACGAAGAATGTAGTTCCGATAACATTCCCCGCGAAAGAGAACGATGTTCTTATAGCAATAGTCAACGTACTCACGGGTAAAGCCACTGACGTTGAAGGTAAGAATATCCCTGTCCCTGATTCCGCGAAGGATAACCTTGAAATGTACAGAATGCAGCTTGTTGAAGCAGCTGCTGAAACAGACGAAACGCTTATGGAATCCTTCTTTGAAAATGAGACACTGACACCTGAGGAAATGAATTCCGGACTCATGAAAGCCGCCCGTACAAGGAATTTCTTCCCTCTTTTCTGTGGTCTTTCTATCCCGCCAGCAGGGCAGAATTTCCTTCTTGACAGTATACCTGCATTCATCCCTTCCCCACTTGATGCGAAACCTGTCTCCGCAACTGATGGCGATAAAGAAGTTGAGATAGCGCCTGATCCGTCCGCTCCTTTCATAGCAAGGGTTTTCAACAGCAAAGTCGATACTCACATGGGTGAGATAGTCTATATAAGAGTCATGAGTGGTGGAATCAGCGGTACGGAAGATGTGACGAATACAACCAGAAACACATCCGAACGTATGGCTAATTACTACTTCATGAGCGGCGGCAAAAGAATTGATACCGACAGGCTTATAACAGGTGACATTGCAGCCATCGCAAAGCTGAAGAGTACATTACCAAACGATACACTGGCAGGAAAGGGAAGCCACATAATATTAAATCCCATTACTTTTCCTGAACCGGTATACAGAGTCGCAATTGCTCCGAAGAAGCGGGGTGACGAAGACAAGATGGGTTCGGGTCTATCAAGACTTGCAGCTCAGGATCCTACACTGATTCTCAGAAATGAATCGGAGATCGGGCAGACAACTCTGTCAGGCATGGGTGACCTGCACCTGAAAGTGATGCTGGGCAGACTCAAGGAAACCACAGGTGTGGAAACAGAAACATTCAAGCCGAGAATCGCTTACCACGAGACTATCAGCAAAACGGCGGAGGGATCCTACAAACACAGGAAGCAGACCGGTGGACGGGGTCAGTATGGCCACGTTTTCATCAGACTTGAACCGCTTCCCCGTGGCAGGGGATTTGAATTCAGCAGTAAAGTAGTCGGGGGCAATGTGCCCACCAACTTCATTCCTGCTGTAGAAAAAGGTATTCTGGAGGCGATGAAGAACGGTCCGATTTCAAACAGTATAGTGGTGGATATCAAAGCAGTTGTGTTTGATGGATCTTATCATCCTGTAGATTCTTCGGATATGGCGTTCAAGCTTGCTGCAAGAAAGTGTTTCAAAGAAGTAATGCTGAATGCAGGGCCAAGCCTTCTTGAACCTGTCGTAAGCCTTGAGGTTACTGTTCCTGAAGAATTCATGGGCGATGTCATGAGCGACCTGACAACAAGAAGAGGACGAATCCAGGGAATAGAAGCTGAGGGAGCTTTCCAGGTTATTAAAGCATCCATACCCGAATCCGAACTCTTCCAGTACACGAATACACTTAAATCCCTAACTCAGGCCAGAGGCAGCTTCAGCCAGAGTTACGAGGGTTACAAACCCGTTCCGAGAGAAATACAGGAAAGTATTATGGCAAAGGTAGAAACTGAAGATGAATAAAAGAAAGAAGGTTGATTGCGATGACAGCAGGATTTAGAAAAACAGCGTCTACGCTGCTCGCAATGCTGTTCATGTTGACCTGTCCTGTCATGGCAGCCGATCCGAGTGGCAGCGGCGGCGACGATGACAGTTCAATCCCAACGACATACATAGTAATCGGAGTTGCTGTTCTGATAGGCGGCCTTCTCTTCCTTGATGTATTATCCGATTCAGGCGATGAAGATGCATCTGCTTCGTCAGATGAGCAGGCCGGGATTGTACAGACCGGTATCAACTGGGATGAGGTTGTCACGACCAAAACGGAACTGGTTTTCGTAGCTGTATCCACCTTCCCGGGAGAGAATGGACCGGCCCTCGCGAGGGAATTTATCGGAATTCTGAGAATAATGGTTTCGGATGAGATATCCGTATACTCCGACCCGCTGGATCTTGGAGAAGGGTCATCAATCGACAGAGCCGCTATGGCTAATGAGTATTTTGGAGTGGATTACCTCATCTGCCCTATCGATAATGCAGATCTTCTCCAGTTCGAAGCAGCATCTCCGGATTCCATAGTATGGACTTCACCTGAACAATTTGATATTGATTTAGTAGGAATTGTTGAAGATATGCTTCAGGCTGGCATCTTTTAACATTCATTCTGGTTGATCCGTCCGCAATTCAGGGAACCGAAGCGGCAGATATGGTGTTTTGATTTTGTACTCTGTTATATTCTTCAGTCAACCGGTGCTTGGTTAAATACTGACAGAATATTACTTTTTTGATGTGAAATTCTCAGAGCAGGATTTCCAACAATTATGAAGGGATAGATAATGAAGCAATTAGCTCTATTTGTTGTGCTTATAGCAGCGTTTACTGTAACTGCAGGTGAAATGATAGTTACAATACCTGTTGATGCTTCCGCGATACAGATCGAGGAAACAGGACCTTATACCAGGGTAACGGGTATCGGGATGCGTATTATGACCAGAGAAGGCATTCCCTGTCTTCCTGTCTATACTGAAAAGATAGCTCTTCCAACAGGATGTGCTGCTACGAGTGTCGAGATCATCGATGCCGAGTACTCTGACATCCGTGGCAGATACACTGTAATGCCTGCTTCACTTCCGGTTCCGCTTTCGGTGGAGCATGAAATACAGCCTCTTCAGCCGAATCCTGAGATATACTCATCAACCGAATCGTTTCCCTCAACATCAATTGAATTCATCAATTCAAGTGTTGTTATGGGAATTCCGGTAGCTTACGTTGACATCTATCCTGTACGATGGAATCCTGCATCCGGGACTATCGAAGTTCTTACAGGCCTTACTGTCAATGTTGCCTATGAGAACGCCCCTGAGGCTTCAACCGTTTCCCGCAGAAGCATTCAGAGTGAACTCCGTTCACAGGAAATCGTCAGAAATACAGTAGTCAATCCGGATAATGTCGCTCACTCAGGCGCAGCTATAATCGATTCGAAAGATCTTCTTTATGGTGAATATGTAATTATCACCTATCCTGATTATGAGTCATATGCGCAGGAACTCGCGGACTGGAAAACCTCAAAGGGTGTTCCAACAAACGTCTACACTACAACATACATTCAGAGCATGTACAATTTCTACAATGTTCCCCAGGAAATCCGCGCATTTCTTACAGACTGTCGCGATGAAGGTGTCGAATACGTCCTTATCTACGGTGATGACAACCGGGTCGCCGGACAGGATGTCAAGATCCACGCAGGTTCTCACACTGAATACCCCTGCGTTGACCTCTACTGGTCTGATATAAACGATTCAGCTCCCGGTGCTGATCAGTGGGACAGCAATTTCAATCATATATGGGGCGAGCGGGGAATCGACAACGTAGATTACCATCCTGACCTCTGGGTTGGAAGAGCAAGTGTGAACACTGAAGGTGAATGCACTATCTTCAACAACAAGGTCTTCACTTACGAACGTATTACATCTACTGACTATTTTGATACAGCTCCAGTTGAAATGAGAATCGGTTACACTACCGAACTCCTCTGGGGTTCTCCTTACTGGTGCTACGCCTCAGCCGGAGCGGAGCTGATATCCCCGATGGTACCCTCCGGATGGGAAGAGGAGAAGTGCTACGATTCTGATGGTAACAACAGCGTAACGATTACCCGTAACATGATCAACGCCGGACCTCATCATCTGTACCACGGGAGTCACGGTTCGCAGACATACTTTTCCCTGCCCGGTGGTAGCTATACAACCACCGATTTCTTGAATCAGACCAATATCTCCGGCGGTGGCCTGCCGACAATCTGGAACTCGATCTCATGCTGGATAGGCTGGCTCGACGGTTACGAATGCATGGGAGACGCATGGCTCGCTTCCCCCAACGGTGGAGGATTCGGAGCTTTCAACGCCAGATATGGATGGGGTGCGCCAACCAATCCGGGTTACGGTGAGAGCGAGATTCTCTCAAGATACTTCTACGATGTGATGTGGAATGATGATCTCTATAATCTCGGAGTCGCACATCTTATGGGTTCTGATGAGATGACACCGATCAATAACGATTATTCGGACTGGTGCGTAAAGGAGTACAACCTCTTCGGAGAACCTGAACTCCCGATGTGGTTCATAGACGCGCCGGATCTTTCCTCCTCACATCCGGCCAGTATTCCCGGTAGCGGTAATATCACCGTTACGGTAACCTCTGAAGGCTCCCCTGTAAGCGGCGCCAGAGTATGCCTTCAAAAGGGTGACTGGCAATCTGGTGAAGTCTACAAAGTGGGCTTAACTGATGCAAGTGGAAACGTAACACTTTTTGTTTCCCCCACAACTACCGGGACGATGTCCGTTGTTGCATGGGCACGTGATTACGTGTCCTACCAGGGATCCATCACTGTCACCGGTGTCGGTGTTGAAGAAGGTGAAGGCGGACCTGAATACATCAACAACTTCGATTCCGTTTATCCGAGTCCTGCCATGAGCAGTGTTACAATACCATTCAGTCTTGCTGCAACAGGCGCTGCAAGAATTGATGTCTACGATATAACAGGCAGAATTGTGACTACCCTTGCAGCGGAGGAAATGACCGCGGGACAGCACAGCCTTGTCTGGAACCTCAGAGATACGAACGGCAGTGTTATTCCTTCCGGCGTATACCACATAAGAATTTCAACCGCCGACTGGACAGGTGTGACCAACCTGGTTGT
>JAUXIK010000015.1 GCA_030620995.1 Candidatus Aegiribacteria sp. | reverse complement strand
GCCGTAGCTGATCCCATTTTCTCGAGTTCTTTATTCATGAAAGCTTCTACAGTTTCCTTCACCGTTCCGCTTTTCGCTATGTAGCATGATACCGAACCGGTCTGGAGAACTTCAAACGCGTTTGGACCTACGTTAGCACTCAGAACAGAAGCCGGGCCTTTCTTAAGAACGAACTGAGCAGCCATTATGCCTGCTCCGCTGCTCTGGCTTGTAGAAGGGTTTTCATAGGACTCATGTGACATATCATCTGTGTCAACCAGAATGAACCATTGAGCTCTTCCAAAAACGGGACTTATCTTTGAATCAAGATCCTTCCCCTGTGAACTGACTATTACTTTCATCTAATTCTATTATCCCTTTCTTCGTTCTATAAGCTGCTTGACGCGGCTGGCAATATACTCAAGAGTATCCGCTACATTCTGTACCTGTCTCTTCAGGGAATCCGTCTCAACGAATTCAGGATTTCCCGGAGGATCGTACTGCGGATATCTACGCCAGAGCGGCAGACCTGTTTCGTAGAAACGGTTCCTATAGCCTCTTCCACCTCCCCGACCATATCTGACAAATCCTCTTCCCGCTCCCCTTCCGGGAGCAGAATCATATCCGTCTGCTGGAAAACCAGCACACCTTCCCATTGCTCTTCCCGTCAAAGGCCCCTCGCCACGAGGGCCGCTTCCATCTCCTGCCGGCATGATTACTCCTTTCTCTTTCCTGTTTCTCCATCGTTTGCATGATGGATTTCCATATGATTGTGATATTCACTGAAAAAACTGTGCAGAATTCTGTCAGTTTCCTCAAGATCCGTAACCCAGGTATCAAGGTAGACATTACCCTCTTCCGTGAGAGTGTAGACTCTTCTGGCAGGACCCGAGTCGCCTTCGGACCACATTGATGTAACGAATCCTCTCTCCTCGAGGCTTCTTAGGATTCTGTAAATAGTACTGGAATCAGCTGGATTTCCGCCGAATCCGAAGCGGTTAAGGTTTTCAAGAAGCTCGTAACCGTGCGATTCTCCGGCATGAAGCAGTAAAAGAAGGCACGGTTCAAGAAACCTTCCGATTCTTCGTCTGCATCCACCCTGTGCTCCATATCCCCTTCTTCCCCTTCGCTGCATAGTGTTCCTTCCATCTAAGTGCATACAGCACCTAGATGATAATAACAGATAACTGGATGTCAAGTTCGTCTTCAGGGACTGGATTGATTGGGAAAGTACTGCTGTCAATTTATTAACAAATCCTTTTGAATATGAACTAATTGTTGCTGAGGAGATGAAGAAAATTCGAAAAGGAAGAAAATTTCTATATGACGGAGACTTCTGTTACCTATATATTTAGCTTTATATGTAATAGTCTTTTTTTACTAATAAGTTGTATTATTAAATTCTTTAGATCTACTCGCAGGAGAATTGTTCTGGAACCAGGAGTAATGAAAAACTGTTATCAGCTGAAATTACTCAAGAAAACCTGGTGAAAAAATGAATAAGAATGAAGATACTGATCGAATACTGAAACATCTTGAATCTGTTAAAACAAAGATGTCAGAGCTTGAAAAAGAACTGAATTCACGAAAAATAGTTCTTGAAACAATTCTTTATCTTCTTGATAATCTCGTTGTTATAGTTGATAAAGATGGAATTATCCAATTCGTAAATTTGCAGTTTGAGAAAACCGTGGGATTCAGTACAGGTGAATTGACTGGTAAAGTAAACTGGTCCAGGTTTGTTGCTGAAGAGGATATCGAACGCGTTACAAGATACTTCTTTGACAAATCAGGGAAATCAGAAGATTTTCCATCAACGTACAGCCTTCGTATGATCCTTCCAGGGAAAGAATCCAGACTGATGCAGGCAAAAGTTGGATTCATTCCAGGAACCACAGATAGAATAGTAGTACTTAAAGATCTCTCTGAAGTGATTCAAGCTCAAACGAAGGCAGCAGAGAGCGAAGAAAGATATCGCGCTGCCATTGAGAATACGAGAGATGGAATTCTGATCTGCAGTAAGGACAGAGTACTTTTCACGAATACCAGTTTCTGTAATATGACCGACCAGACTCGCGAACATATTTACTCTGTCAATCCCATTATGCTGTTTCATAAAGATGACAGGAGCAAGCTGCTCTCAATAGTCAGGTCAGAAAGAAACGGCACAAAGAAAACTCCAATTTTTGAAGCTAGAATACGTAAGGGAAAAAAATATTTTCAGGGAGAACTGTCAACGGTCGGAATCAAGTACCGTGACAGTCATGCAGTTTTCATTTCTATAAGAGAGCTTTCGGAGCGTAAAGAGATTGAGAAGGAACTGCAGGAAAACCACGATTTTCTGGAAACATTGATAGAGAATTCACCGATTGGAATTTCTGTTCACGACAGAAATGGAACACTGTTGATGGCAAACGAAGCCTGGAGAAAAATCTGGAGAAAAACGAAGAAAGATCAGCTGGAAAAAATGAACCCCAGGACTGAACTCAAAATGGATGACAGGGATTCCTATCTGGGGGATTACATAAGGGCGGTAGAGGAAATATATCACAAGGGTGGAGAACTTTACATCCCACAACTCAGGCTTCTTAACCCTTATCCTGAAGGAACTGAATGGATTTCTCAACACTTTTACGCTCTCAAGGCTTTAGATGGAGAAGTGGATAAAGTCGTTACGCTGACGGCAGACCTCACCGAATCATTCAAGACCAGGGAAGAGCTCGAAGTAACAGGAGACAAGTACAGAGAACTTTCCAGGAACGTACCGGTTGCCGTATACCGGTCCACGACGGAACCAGGAGGTCGCATTCTCTCAGCTAACCCTGAGATGTTCAAAATGTTCAAGATTGCGGGTGTCGAAGATCTCGGAAATATCAGTGTTAAGGAACTTTATGTTGATATTAAGAGAAGACGGGAACTAATTGAAAAGATCCAGCGTGATGAGATTGTGGAGAACTTCGAAGCTGAGCTGAAGAAGACAGATGGAACCACCTTTCTTGCTTCCATTTCAGCAAAAGGAATAGTCGGAAGCAGTGGAAAAATTGAGTACATTGAAGGAATAATCAGAGATATAACGGATCAGCGCAAAATGGAGGAAGATCAGCAGAAGATTGAGAATCTGGAATCAATAGGAAACCTGGCCGGTGGTATAGCGCACGATTTCAACAATCTCCTGATGAGCATTCAGGGAAACATTTCACTCATTATATCCGGAACGGATGAAAAAGAGAACCACAAACGGCTGCTTCTGGCAGAAGCAGCAATAGATGACGCTGCTGATCTGGCAAGACAGCTTCTTACATTCTCAAAAGGCGGAGTTCCCGTAAAGAAGAGAGTTGATTTAAAAAATATCGTTCGCACGGCAGCACAGTTTGCATTAAGAGGGTCCAGTATATTGGCGGAATTCGACATTGACGATAATCTTGATTTTGTTGAAATTGATGTTGAACAGATCTCTCAGGTTATAAAGAACATAGTCCTGAATTCAATTCAAGCTATGCCGGATGGCGGAATAGTAAAGATAACCTGCAGAAATGTGGAAATTCTGGAAGATGAAAATAATTTGAAGACAGGCAGTTATGTCCTTACTTCAATAAAGGATTTAGGCGAAGGGATATCCTCCGAGAATCTTTCGAAGATCTTCAATCCTTACTTCACAACGAAACCAGGCGGCACAGGATTGGGTCTTTCTATGTGCTATTCCATTATTTCCAGGCACTCGGGCACTATTCGGGTCTTTTCCGAACAGGGCAAAGGAGCTGAATTCGCTGTATACCTGCCGATTGCATCTGGTGTTTTCATTGAAGAAGCGGAAACAGAAGATATTGAGAATCAAGAACCCGTTGAAGATTCAATGCATATTCTGGTAATGGACGACAACCCCGGCATAAGAGATGTACTGACTGGTATGCTTGAAATCCTCGGACACAGCGTGGAAGAGTGTGAGAATGGAGCAGAGGCAATATCCTTATATAAAAAACAGATGTCCTGCGGGAAACCATTCGATATTGTGATTATGGATTTAACCATACCCGGAGGAATGGGCGGGGAAGAAGTAATCAAATATCTCAGGGAAATAGATCCTGAAATAAAAGCAATTGTATCCACTGGATATTCAAATAATCCTGTGATATCTAACTTCTCCGATTATGGTTTTTCCGGAAGGCTCACAAAACCATTTAAAATATTAACACTGAAACGAGAAATTCGTTCTGTCCTCAGTAAATGAAAATAAGCAGATGCCTGGATTCGACCTGGAGGATACAGGCAGGATATTCAACAGGAAGACAATTAGAAAGGGTATTTACCTCTTTCTCTTCATTTCAATAGCAGCACTTGCAGGTATTTTCCTCTACTCGAATACAGAGAATTCCCTTAAAGCTTTTTTAAATCTGAAGCCTGTATATCTTCTTTTGATATTCCCTTTGTCCTTCCTTGACCTCTGGCTAGGGGGCCTGAGGATTCATGTCTTCACCCGCAAGCTGAGACCAGGCACAAGGACATGGCTGAGCTTCAGGGCAAATCTTGCCAATATCTTCATGGGCGCGGTTACTCCGTCACAGACAGGCGGTGGTCCGGCACAGCTCTTCATTCTGCACCAGGGGGGTATATCTGTTGCAAGGGGAATGTCGATTGGTGTTATCAATTTTCTGTCAACTATTGTTTTCTTTATCATTGCCTCAGGCGGAGCGCTTCTGTTTCTTGGAGGAAGCTTTTCATCGAAAGTTGTGAATCACTTGATCGTAGCGGGTTTTGTGGTGTTCTGCCTTCAGTTCATAGTTGTCCTGACAGCGTTGCTGAAACCGTCGATTTTTGAACGATTCTTCAATTATCTGACAGGATTCTTTACAAGAATCCCAAAGATAGCAAAAAAGGCAGAGGCTCTACGAGAATGGTTCAGCAGATTTGTAGAACATTATGGAGATGCCTGTAAATTATTTTTTAACAAGGAATTACTGGTAGTTTTACAAAGCTTCGTGCTCACAGGAGTGCTGTACCTGAACAAGTTTACACTTGCATACTTCATTATGAGAGGGATAGGCGGAACCGGTGGATATATGGATGTGATCGCAATACACATGATTATTTTCTTTATATCCTATTTTGCCCCGAGCCCGGGAGCCAGTGGAGTAGCGGAGCTTACAACCGCTGCATTGATGAGTTCTATAATATCAAGGAATCTTCTTCCATTATTCACGCTTCTGCAGAGATTTTTCCTGCTCTATATTCCAGTAATTCTGGGAGTGTTTACTGTTCTGAAAGCGATTCGAAGAACAGAAACCGTAAACACTGCCGTAGACAGCACAAGTAATTCAGAAGAGGTTTGAATTGAAAGCATTCAAGGCATACGATATCAGGGGAGTTTACGGTAAAGATTTTAATGGGGCGACAGTTTACAGGATAGGATTCTTCCTTCCAGGACTTCTTTCAGCAGAGAGAGTTCTGGTCGGTTACGATTGCAGGGAATCGACACCCGAGCTGTTTCAGAATCTCGTCAAAGGTATCACAGATGCAGGAGCAGACGTTTTCAACATGGGACTTGCAACAACTCCAATGGTTTACTTTGCGACAGCTACACATGGATTTAAAGCCTCAGTTCAGATTACCGCTTCGCATAATCCCGGAGAATACAATGGTTTGAAAATTTCACGAGGAGGTGCTCTTCCTGTCGGATACGATTCGGGTCTGAAAGAGCTGGAGGCAATGGTTGAGAATGAAGATGCAGAACCGTCTGAACTCAAGGGTAAGGTAATTGAACTGCCGAATATAAAGGACGAATATCTGTCGTTTCTGAATAAGTTCCGCGGAGATTATACTGATCTGAAATTCGGAATTGACTGCTCCAACGGAATGGCTTCAATACTTGTGGGTGATCTTTTTGGATCTACCCCGGAGGTCATTTACGACATTCTGGATGGCACTTTTCCAAACCACCCTCCTAATCCTCTGGATGAAAAGAACACCGAAGACTTGAAAAACCTGGTGATAGGAAAAGAACTGGATATAGGAGTTATTTTTGACGGTGACGCGGACAGGGTCATGTTTGTCGATGACAGGGGACGATTTGTTCGTCCTGATCTGATCACTGCCGTTCTCGGACTCCACTATCTTCAGAAAAATAAAGGATACGTTCTTTGTGATATAAGAACGTCCCGTGCTGTCATCGAGTACATTGAAAAACTTGGAGGACGGTCGTTCATGTGGAAAGTCGGTCATTCCAATGCCAAGATGAAAATGAAGGAACTGAAAGCGATTTATGGAGGAGAGCTGGCGGGTCATTACTATTTCAGTGAATTCTTCAACTGCGATTCCGGTATGCTTGCAGCGCTTCTTGTTCTGAATATCGCGGTGCAGTTAAAAGAAAGAGGAAGAACATTCTCATCTCTGATCGATTCAATTTCGACTTATGCGAACTCCGGAGAAGTCAACTTCAGGATTGATGATAAAGAGGCGGCAATGGAAAGTCTGAAAAACTACTTCACTTCAAAAGAGAATCCGGACGCGATTTATGACTTTGATGGATATAGAATTGAATTTCCCGACTGGTGGTTCAGTATAAGACCTTCCAATACCGAACCCTATCTGCGTCTTGTCACTGAAGCGATTAACGAGAAGCTCCTGGAATCGAAGCTGAATAAGATAAGACAATTGCTGGAATCAGGGGACACTATTAGCAATGCCCCCTGACTTCCTGATATCCTATCTGATAAGCATAACCTGCCTGGTTACGGAACCGGCTTCGGTCCAGATACGTACGAAATAAACTCCGGAAGCTGCGGGATTTCCGTTGGAGTTCCTTCCCTGCCAAATGACTGTATGTTCCCCGGCCATAAATTCCTGTTCGGCAATGATCTTAATCTGTCTTCCAGAGAGGTCGTAAACAGAGATTTCCGCAAATCCGGCTGAAGCAAGGCTGAAGGGTATGGCAACCTGCGCGGAGAAGGGATTCGGATAGAGAGGATTCAATGAAAGAACAGAAGGAACAGTATCTTCATCCTCAATGCTCACATAGAAATTGCTCAAAGCCTTTATGCAGAAATTACCAGTGGTATCCACCGTTGTAAGGTCTGTCCAGGTCGAGCCGTCAAGGTAGAAGCTCTCACCCGGGCTTGCGGATGATTCCACGATCGTTTTGCAGCTCGCTCCGAGCAGTACAGGAACATCTGAAGTACAGCCGAAGGGCTGTCCTCCGTCTGAAAGTTCCAGGTAAACATAAAAACTGCACCCGGTATCGAAATATACCGCAGTTGAAAGATCAATGGTATGAAAGCCGGTGTATGAAGCGGTACCGCTTTCACTCGAGAGTTCATTAAGCAGTTCTCCTCCGGAGAAAGTATCGAAGATCTTAACCGTATAATCAGCATTGTCCACAGCAGTGAAAAAACTGACCGCTTCCACCGTTTCATAATTTTCAGCTACGAAAGCATTGAATGCCTCTGTTGCTGTCAGAAGAGTGTCTCTCCATCCGTGGTAATCGTGGTAGTAAATATTCGAGTATTCAAGAAATTCTACATCGCGAAGAGAAATAGCGCCCATTGTAGGATTCTGGCAGCAGTGCTTGTCGTAATAGGATATCCAGAAGAATCCGTCAAATCCCCAGCCGGTGCCCCAGCTGTTCTTGCAAAGCCAGGCTCCGGGCTGCGGAGCCTGTGTCACCTTCGCGTCATCCCAGCCTATGATTGATACGGCATGGTTCGGGTCAAGTGTGCTGGATGGCGGCTGATAGTGAATATAACCTGACATGAAGCTGCCGCTGTAGCACATGCACGTTCCAATGACTCCGTGATCCATAATGACCTGCTTGATGACATTAATATTCTCCAGATTTTCTCCCGCGGTGTACCACGCGATAGTCCTCGGATAATAATAATGATAACTTGCCAGATATCTGTCTGGAGGAGTTGAATAGGACTGCCCGTCAATGTTTCTAACGGCTCCCTCGCTCCTGGTGAGATAGGCTGCAGTCACAAGGTAATCACCTCCCTGATGCACTTCAAGTCCTCCGCCGGTGGGAGGGTCTGTATCATCGTTGTTGAACTGGTTGAAACCGTTCCACCAGTCGAGATGGTATTCAGCAAGATCAGGCTCACCGGTCTCTCCCGCCGCTGTCCAGGCACCTGTAATCATCAGATTTCCCTCAATGGCTGACATTGCTCCAAAGGTCCAGCACGTGCCTCCCTGCTGGCTTTTTACGGAAGTTACGTAGTTTTCGCCGAAGACATCGCGCAGATCATAACTTGAAGGCGGATCAGCGTGAGAAAAGGAAACAAAGCATAAGAGCAGGAAAATCACCACCAGCTTTTTCATAAATGAACCTCCAAAGATTAAGTTCTATTAATAACCGTCAATATAATGTAACATGAAATTTGCAAGACAGTTCCGCTTAAAATGCTTGCATTTTGTGAGCAGGTCAAGATTGCAGCCTGGTTGTATATTCTAATTCGCTCGCGCAGATGAAAAAAAGGTATGTATGTTTACGTGGTATTAATACGAAGTCTTCGTGCATAGACTTTTCAAAAATCGCGGACCAGGAGATTTTTCATTCGATTGTCATTAATCCTGTTCAATCTGGAAGGAACATTTCATGCTCGAAAAACTCAGAACGATGATCAAGGGAGAAAAAGCGGATTTTATTGATATCCGGTACGAGATCAAGAGGCATACCCTTATTAGTTTCACCGGCAGGGAAATCAGGCAGATAGGCTCCAACAGCACTGACGGATATGTTGTTAGAGTCCTGAAAAATGGTGGATTCTCCACTGCCACGGTAACAAAGGAAGAAGATGTCAACCGTGCTTTGGAGATCGCTGTAGAAGGAGCCGAGACAATAGTTGCAACTGGAGGTAAAAAATCTGCGCTTGAACAAGTGCCGGTTGTCCGGGACAGAATCACGCTTGAACTGAACGGAGATCCCAGAAATATCCCAATTGATGAGAAACTTGCTCTGACCGGCATGTACAACGATCTTATGCTGGAGCAGCCTTCAATTGAAACAACTAACATTTCATACAGTGAAATCGGCAGGGAGAAGTATTACGTCAACTCGGAAGGATCTGCTGTTTCAGAAGAGATACTGACAACAAATATTGCAGGTGAGGTTATTGCAAAACGTGACAACCTGCTTCAGAACATAAGAATCTCGATTGGAGGAGCTGACGGATATAACCGTCTTCTTGGCAGAAATGAAGATTTTATCAAAAGAGCGCGGATCGCAGGGAAGCTGCTTGATGCAGAACCGGTAAAGGGCGGCACATACAATGTGATACTCAGCCCTCTTCTAACCGGTGTATTTACTCATGAGGCTTTCGGACATTTCAGTGAAGCGGATATTATTGAGGATAACCCCTCTCTGAGAAAGAAGATGTCTCTCGGGGAAAGCTTAGGTACGGAACAAGTTACAATAATAGCGGATTCAACAATTCCGAATCAGATCGGTTACTACAGATACGACGATGAAGGGGTCGAAGTGAAGCCGGTCACCCTTATGGACAGGGGTGTACTGACAGGAAGACTTCATTCCCGCCGTACCGCGAAAGCTTTTGGAGAGCCGGTAACAGGTCATTCGGTGGCTGAAGATATGCGTTATGAACCCATAATAAGAATGGGGACCATCTATATCGAACCCGGAGAAAAAAGCTTTGAAAACCTGCTCGAAGAACTCGATGAAGGACTCTATCTGATTGACGGTAAAGGCGGTCAGACAAGCGGAGAGAACTTCACATTTGGAGCTCAATACGGCTTCATCGTGAAAAACGGAAAACTCGGCCCGATGATCCGTGATATCAATATTATGGGCAACCTTTTCACCACTCTGCAGAGTATTGCAGCTGTCGGGAATGACCTGACTCTTTCGGAAAGGGGAGGTTGCGGAAAAGGGCAGCTGAATATCAAATCCGCTCTTGGAGGGCCTCATGTCCTCATTCGTGATATGGTAGTAGGGGGTGTATGACATGAAAAAACTTCTGGAAACAGCATCAAGAGTATCGGATCAGGCGGAAGTATACAATATACGCACTGATTCCAGCTCTCTCGAAATGAGAAACGGCACTCCTACGGATCTGTCCGCATCAATTCAATCAGGATATGCAATCAGGCTGCTGAAGGATGGCAGAATAGGAACAGCTTACACGAAGAATCTTCTTGACAGAGAAGAACTCGTTGAAAACGCTCTTAATTCTCTAAAGGGAAATGTGAAAGCCGGATTCTCTTTTCCCGCCCCCGCGGACATACCCGGGCCTCAGGTTCCTGATGATTCTATTGCTGAGATGGGGTATTATGATCTTCACAAACTCTCGGCGAGAGCACTTGATTATCTTAAAGGAAAAATTGAGGGACAGATCGATGTTCATACAGGGCGAGGCATCACTGATCTCGCGATTATCAATACCAGCGGACTTGATGTCTCAAGCAGAACTTCCTTTATGTACACGTTCACTTCTCTGCTCTTTCCGAACACAGAGACTTCGGTGCAGAAAATATTCATGAGCAGAAAAACAGCTGATTTCCCGAAAAAGGAACTTGATAAACTTGTGAATATGTACAATACAGGCTTGCCTGAAGTGGAAATTCCCACCGGAAAAATGAAGGTTATGTTCATGCCTGACTCAATGTACACTCTTATCTGGAGACTCTCAATCGCTGCGTCCGGCAAATCTTTCTACAATAGAATATCTCCTCTTCAGAATAAACGGGGAAAGCAGATCGTTTCAGAAAAGCTTACACTATATGGAGACCCGACTGATCCCGACGACGTTTCCCAGCAGTATTTCGATGATGAAGGCGTGCCAACCAGGAAACACACGATAATAGACAGAGGGGTTTTCAAGGATCTTATTCTAAACCTTGATTACGCTGAAAAACTGAACGAGAAACCTGCGGGGAATGGATTCAGGGGCGGAATGTGGGGAGGAGAGACGATTTCTTTACCACCTGCACCTTCGCTGAAATGCAGCAGGATTGCGCCCGGAACTGCTTCTTTAGAAGAGATGATCTCATGTATCGATAGAGGAGTCATCATTCTCGGAGTTCTTGGCGCCCATTCAGGCAATATTCTTAATGGTGATTTCTCTGTTGGACTCAACCCCGGATTTTATGTTGAAAATGGAGAGATCAGGGGAAGGGTCAAGGATGGAATGGTTGCGGGTAATGTCTACGAGATACTGATGAATATCGAACATGTCGAGAATACGCTTCACGATTCTATAATGGGGGGTAAATTTCCCGCAATACTGATCGATAAAGTCAGTGTTGCCGCGAAAGATTAACACAATTGGGGGCCGGGCCTAACATCTTAACATTTTAACTTCGCCCCGCATAAAAATATTTAAATGTTAGCTCCAGCCCCCATCCTCGGGGAGGATTATATGCGTTTTTTGGAACTTGCTCTGAAGACCAGATCTATTCGCCGCTTCAAACAGAGTATCAGACTTTCAAGAGAGAACATCTATCCGTTTGTTGATTCAGCCAGACTCGCTCCCAATGCAGCCAACCTTCAGGTATTGCGATTCAGTGTTGTAACCTCAGAAAATAATTGCGCAAAGATCTTTCCAGCACTGAAATGGGCAGGCTATCTTGAGGAATGGAAAGGGCCGGAGGAGGGCGAGAGGCCGGCAGCCTATATAGTGATTCATGCTCCGGATGAGGAAAAGCCCTATACTCGAATGGACGTGGGAATTGCAGCGGCCTATATAGTCCTCTCTGCATCTGAAGCGGGTTACGGTTCGTGCATCATAATGAGTTTTGACTGCGGAATTGTTGCAGGAGCAGTGAATACTCCCGAGGATTACAGGCCACAGCTTGTCATAGCCCTTGGCGTTCCAGGAGAAGAAGTTATTCTTGAGGCTGCGATTAAGGATATAAAGTACTGGAGAGACGAACTTGGCAGACACCATGTTCCAAAACTCAGAATTGAAGAAATAATAACGGAACAATAACATATACAGGAGGATCAGAATGTTCAGTTCGGAGATATACTCGGATCGCAGACAACGGCTGTTTAAGGAAATGCCTGAAGAATTCGCTTTGATTCTCCCCCCTTCAACATCAAAATCTTCCAGTGCGGATGGTCATTATCCCTATACACCGAATCTTAATCTTGTCTACCTGACAGGTATAACACAGCCGGGTACCTGGCTTGTCATACATCGAAGAAAGGATATGGACGTCAGGGAAGATCTGTTCATAGATGCCTACGACGAAACTCACGCAAAATGGGTTGGATCTGTTCTGACTAAGGAAGAAGCTCAGGAAAGAAGCGGAATAGAGAACATTTCATTTAATACAGGCGTGACGAAGTGGATTGACCGAATCATACAGCGCTGGGGAATAGAGAATATTCTGGTGGACTATCCGATTGCCGGTGTCAACGTTGAGAAAGGCAGCAGATTGAGGTTTGCAGACGAACTGCTTGCTGCATATCCGCATCTTAATTTTGGCAGGCTGTCCAAAGCCGTTTTCCGTATGCGAATGATAAAGGACGCAGGTGAGCTGGATCTTTTGCGGCAGGCAATAGAGCTTTCGCGAGTAGGTTTTGTTCGTGCTATCAAAGCACTGAAACCGGGGATGCTCGAGTATGAATTTGAAGCTGAGCTGCTGTACGAATTTATGCGAAAAGGGGAGAAAACACCAGCTTTTCCAGCAATAGTTGCCGGGGGAAGCCGCGCAACCTGCCTTCATTATGTTGATAACGACCACCCCCTTGAGGATGGAACGCTGCTCCTTCTGGATTTTGGAGCAAGAAAAGATCTTTATAACGCTGATATCACAAGAACAATTCCGGTGAATGGCAGGTACACAGACAGACAGCGAGAGCTTGTCTTGATGGTTATAGAGGTTCAGGAGGAAGCCATACGGCTGCTCCGTCCGGGAAAACTCCATTCACAATGGAACACCGAAGTGAAAGAATTCTATGCCGGTCTTCTGATGAGGAATGGCATCATCGAAAATAAAGAGGATATAGATAAGTATTACTATCATAATATCGGGCACCATTTAGGGCTGGATACACATGACGAGAATGTTATCAGCGATGAACTTCAGGCGGGTATGGTTCTTACAGTAGAGCCCGGATTCTATTCTGAAGAAGAAGGTATCGGCATAAGAATAGAGGACGATGTTCTTATAGGAGAAAAAGAAAATACAATACTTTCAGAGAGCATTCCGAAGCATCCTGATGAGATCGAAACGATAATGGCCGGAGGAAACTGATATAGGATACTCCGCTGAAGATCTTAAATGGATGGAACTGGCTCTCGAACAGGCATCTGAAGCTTTCAGAGCGGGAGAGGTTCCTGTAGGCGCGGTACTCGTGGAATCTTCCGGAAGATTTTTTGCTGATCGGAATCGAACAAGAGAAACCGGTCTTCCAGCTTCTCACGCCGAGCATCTTGTGATAACGGCGGCTGCGGAAGCAAGGGGAGACTGGAGGCTCGATGACTGCAGTCTGTATTCCACCCTTGAACCCTGTCTCATGTGTGCGGGGCTCGCCGTAATCTCCCGTATACCGAAAATCATCTACGGTGCGTGGGATAAACGATTCGGAGCATTCGGTTCTGTTACGAATGTCCTTGAAATGCCGAACCTTAATCACTATCCTGATGTAAAAGGAGGATGCCTTGCGGACAGGTCATCCATCCTGCTGAAAGAATTCTTCATCAGGGGCCGGGCCTAACATCTAAACATTTTCAAGAGACCCCAGCTCCTTTAATGGATTGACAAAACCAGCATTATCTGTATAAATTAGCCAGGCTAGTCAGACTAGTCAGGTTATACCGGTATGTGAAAGGAAGGGATTATGCGCGATAAGAAATGGCAGCTTCAGGAAGCCAAAAGCAGATTCAGCAATCTTGTAGAGCGTGTTCAGGAAGAAGGCCCGAAAATTGTTACAAAACACGGCAAAAACTCGGTTGTAGTTATTTCATGGAATGAATACAGTAAGATGATTAAGAAAGAAACCGATTTTGTAACCTTTCTCAGAAATTCACCACTTTCGGGTATTGAGCTTGATGTTACCCGCGATAAACAACCTCCAAGGAGAGTTGATTTATGAAATATCTTCTGGACACTTGTGTCCTGTCAGAAATCATCAAACCGTTGCCGGACAACAAAGTCATTAAATGGCTAAGGAATATTGATGAAGAGAAAATGTATGTAAGCGTGTTGACTTTTGGAGAACTGGAAAAGGGAATCGAAAAAGCACTGAATCTGAGCCGGAAAAAGAAGCTGCAGATCTGGGTGCGTCAGGATTTGAGTGAGCGATTCGAAAACAGAGTGATAAATATTGATTTGAAGGTTGCTGCAAGGTGGGGAGAGGTTCAGGGGAGATCGGAAAAGGATGGGAATCCAATGTCGGTAATTGATGGTCTTATTGCAGTAAGCGGTCTGGTACATGACTGTATTGTAGTGACAAGAAACATCTCTGATATGAAACAGAGTGGAGTCGAACTGTTCAATCCATGGAGCTATACATGAAAATGAAAGAAAGGGCTAGTAACAATGGTATTAATACTGATACTTATGGCTTCATTTCCGGTGAGGATCGCTGTTTTTGGAGACAGAACCGGTTCTCCCGACGATAACGAATTTGAAATAGCTGTTGATGCTATCGTAGAGATGTCTCCGGACATAGTGCTTTCAGTTGGTGATTTTGTTGAAGGAAATGGAGATGTTGCGACCGCATGTGAGGACTGGGACAATATCCTTCCCGTTCTGGAAAGACTTACCTCCCGTTTTCCATTTGTGTACACTCCCGGAAACAATGATATCTGGAACGATCAGACAGAGAATTACTGGAGGGAATACACCGGCACCGAACCCTCCCGGATCGAAGAGATATCCGGAATTACATTTGTCGTATGGGACACATCAAGAGATGACTGCCTGTCGATGGATGATCTGGATCTTATAGAAAATCTTATAAAGGAGATTGATACAGACAATCCATGGATACTTGTAACTCATAAGCCATTCTGGTTTATGTCTTATGAGGATCCGGACGTGGTGAGTGATTTCAAAGAACTCATGATAGAAACAGGACCTCTTGCGGTAATAGGTGGACATATACATAGCTTTGCCGCCGATCGCGAGGATGGAGTTCTCTACATATCAGCAGGATCTTCCGGCAGCACCGTGTGGGAACCTGACCCGGAGCATGGTAATTTTACGCAGTTCGGCTGGATGACGATCTGGCCTGATTCGGCAGCCTATGCCGTGGTTGATGCAAGAGGGGTTTACTCAGAGACCATTAATACTGGTGAAGAAATGAATCTGTTCCACCTCTACAGGAATGAAATGATTGCAGGAAGACAATTGGAGACGGGACTGGAATCCACAGTTCTTACATTACGTCCGGTAGAAGATCGAACAAGAACCATTCGATTGAGCATAAATTCGGGGAACTGGAACCTGTATCCTGACACTCTCGATATAGAACTCATGGAAGATCCTGTTGAACTCCATTTCACTCAATCCCCCGAAGGCAGTCCATATCCGTCACCGGTTATATCAGTCAATATGGAATATGGTTCGCGAAACAGGGAAATGTCATTTGAGTATTTCTGGCCTGTTCTCCGCAGGGCAAATGCGTTTATTATGGAACCCGTTCTTGATGGAACAGCATCTATGGGTGAATACAGAGGTGTATTTCAAACGGATTTCGCCAACCCGGAAGGGCAACCCTCCGACCTGCCCGGAACAGGATTCAGAGCTGCAACTGATACGGAGAATCTGTTTATCTGCATGCAAATGCGGGGGAATTCATCCATAAGTGATGATTATGTAGGATTCATCTTCAATTCAAACGATTCCTTCTACTGGCTCAGGGTCTGGCGTGACGGGACAACAAAAGCCCTTATCATCCCACCTGAGGGAGATTGGGAGGACTGGGAAGAGGGCTATTCCATCGTAATTGAGACGGAAGGAACTGATTGGTGCGTAGAAGCCGCCTTTGATATCGCGCTGCTTGATCCTGAAGAAGATTTTGTTGGTATGCATCTGTACAGAGTTGTGGACGATGACTACGCGACATGGATATATCCAATTGAGTTTGATGCTTCAACAATGGGCAGAATCTGGCTCGAATAGAGGAAACTCGTACGGGATCGAGTCTTTACTTTAAACATTTTGACAGCAGAAGGCCGCGACTTCTCTTATGGCATCTGTCTGTGTTATGGTTACCTTATATCAGGAATATCTCAGGCGGGAACAACAGATGATAATCTGTTGCCAGAGTTTTCATTGGAAGGAGATACAATGACCAGAGAGATGTTTACACTTTTTGCTGTTCTTGTCTTCACTTCCGATGCATATGCTGTAAACCTTATTTCCAGATCAGACGGCCTGGAGGTTCCGGAGAAGGAATCCGGGCATACAGAACTGGAGATTGCTGACATAAACTGCGACGGCAACCTTGATATCATATCGGTAGGTGATCACGGCTCTCCCTATGTGAATACCGAGGAACACGGTATCATGGTCTGGTTCGGAAATGGTTTCGGCAACTGGTCAGTTGTCCAGTCGGGGGAGTTCGGATACGGTGGCTGTGCTATAGGAGATCTGAACCTGGACGGTTTCCCGGACATTGCATGGGGTGTACATCATGACTGGGGAACGGGGGGGTTCGGAGACAGAGTGATGGGCGCTGCCCTCGGTGATGGATCCGGTCTGAACTGGATCCCGTGGGACACCGGTTTGGCAGCGAATGGCGAGGACTGGGGAATGTTCGCAACAGATCTGGCTGATTTTGATATAGATGGCGACCTCGACATTGCGTGCGAGTCCTTCGGTGCGGACAACGGTGTGAGAATCTATGAGAATCACATGAACGGAACCTGGACGCAGGCCTGGCTTATAGACGGGTGGAATTCGAACTACACCATCGAAACAGGGGATTTCAACGCAGACGGATATCCTGATTTCATCTGCACGCGATGGGAGACCAATGTATACTTTGGTAATGGCTTCTTCGATTTTACTCTCAATCAGTCGGGTATTCCCGATTTGACCATGGCTTCCGTTGATTGCGGTGATTTCAACGGAGACGGCAGAGATGATATAGTCTGCTCACTGGGCTACGATTCCGGTGTGCACTGCTACTACTTTGATGACGGATCGTTTCAATGGATCGATGCGTCAGCAGGTCTGCCTGACGGCGGTGATTACTACGACCTGGTTCAATTTGGATATATCAACGGAGATGATCATCTGGATCTAATTCTGTACGATGATCCCACGGGCCAGGTCTACCTGGGCAGCGGTACCGGCATATGGGAACCGGATGCTTCATGGACCATGCCGGCTTCCGGAAGCGCGTCGGCAATGCGTATCGATGGTGACATAGATCATGACGGCCGGGAAGACATAGTTATCCAGGCCAAGAAGACCGTTGGGTTTTCCTACATTAATCAGCTGAGGGTTTACTCCCCCTGGTTGGAACCTTCACAATTATCAGTGAGAGTTATCTCGCCTGATGGCGGAGAGACTCTGTATGACGGCTCCATCCGGGAGATCAGATGGCTTTCATCCATACCGCCATATCAGGGACAGGGGCTGGTGGATCTCTTTATCTCAGTTAATGGAGCTGGAGGTCCCTGGACAGTAATCGCATCGGACATTCCGGATAACGGCAGTTATCAGTGGAAAACAGGAAATGAGCTCTCAACGACATGCAGAATCAAAGCGGTTGTCACCACAGGAACGGATATGATGGCGGATATATCGGATAATGATTTTTCCATTGCAGGATTCACCGGTATACCTGAAGAACAATCGATTCCGTTATCGGATATATATGTCTCGATCAGCCCGAATCCTGCATCAGGAATTCCCATGTTGATTTCTGCGGGAAACTCAGATAATCCTGTGCAGGTCGAGATCTATGATATAACCGGACGGCTGGTTAACTCCTTCTCAGTGAATGAATGCACCGCCGCGGGGATTCATGTTACCGATGAATCAGGTCGCGCTCTCGATACAGGTATCTATCTCATCCGCGTATGGAATGGAAATTGTACGACAGTTGCACGACTCGTCCAGTTATCCGGCAGGTAGTTATCAAATAAGTTTCTGAAAAAACCTAAGGGGACATGCAGGCTCTGGTGCGTGTCTCCGCATAAGTTAGAAATGTTTAGATGTTAGGCCCGGCCCCTAAATGTTTTCTGAAGACTTTCGAGAGTCTGTCATCATCCTCGCCTGAGCCGAACAGCCAGAGCATCTCCACTACGTTCTTCTTATCATGTGTTGAAAAAACGGAAAGATGACAACCATGTTCCGCGTAATCCTCAGAGAAGAAAATACCTTTTTCAAGAGAATATGCCTCGACAAAACCCTTTCCGGGTGTCTCTACCCTTGCCCAGTCACCGACAAAAGACCACGATCCCGCATGCTTCCTTCCCTGCAGAAGAAGTGGTTCGCTCTGAGATGAGAACACCGCATTCTCGTGTTCTCCGCCGGGAGAGAGGAAACCGCGGACATCGAATTCACCGCCTGAATAAGTTTCGTGAAGAGCCTCTGGACAGAACCTGGTTCGGATAACAGGCACACCCGGGAACATAGAGACTCGCCAGGTCAGTAAAAGTGAGCCGTATTTCTTATGATCTATCGTCCACCTGAGTTCCCAGCCTTTTTCCGTCAGACCGTTTGTTTCCAGCTCGAATCTGTTCCATACAGGTTTTATAGTGTCGAGTCTGAAGGGTTTTTCATGGAAGTCGTTTACTCTTGGTACTATTCCTCCGAACCATGGCTTCTCCCAGGCGAAGTCCGAAGGTCCGGGATGAGAGGACATGAGAAATTCCACATCGTCCAGTTTCAGGCTGAATACATGACCGAACTCCGTCGGATCCAGAAGAGCTTTCATTCTCTCATTCTGAAGAACAAGGATTCCGTCTTCCTCGAGAAGTTCTGTGGATTCAACGGTTTCGGGAAGAATTAAAACGGGATATACGTTCTCTCTCTCCGCCATCACAAGGCCGATCTCACTGAAACCGGAACCGGATATCGCGGAAGAGATGGAAGTTCCTTTGGATACAGAGCCTTCGGAGAGTACTTTACCATCGAGAGTAATGGATGCTTTACGCTTTCCGAGCAGGTGGTGCGATAGCTGTACTTCTGCTCCATCCCGCAGGACAGGCGTAATATTATCGTTGATAAAGCCGAATCGTTTTTCCGTTTCTCCCAGTTCCCAACCCAGGGATTGAACTTCCCTGAACAAGCTGTCATAATCACCCTCCGTAACAAACATCCTGAATATTGGTGATTTAGCGGATTCGCCGGGGTTTATAACAATTTCCCGTGTTTCAGGTCGGTTGTAATGAAGTACGGGCCAGTCAGGAAAGTAAACAATTATCGATCTGCTATTTCCGGAATTGGCGAACCATGGAGCGCCGAGATCATCCACTTTCCTGGGCAGATCTTCTTCAAAGTCAGGGATCTGATTGTATATCCTCATGCCGGTGTAGATCCCTTCCTTCAAAGGGATAGCGTCAGTTCTGGGTTCAAAGATGTGGCTGCCGCTCCATCCTGTCGAGAACTTGATCTTCTGGATAGAATCTGTTCCATTACTGACCGAATTCCCCGCTTCGATGAAACCTGCATGTCCAAGCCGGAACCAGCATTCATGCTCCATTCCCGGCCTGGTCGGCCAGACAGTACTTGCATAAACAATATTACCGTCAAGTTTGAAACCGTACAGCTGATGAGGAAGATCCGAATTCCAGTAAGGCGGGCCCGCGTATAGTCCAATCCATCCGAGTCTGGATGGTCTGTCATCCATACTGTGTCCCCAGACGGTAGCAGAAGCCCCTGTCCTTGATATCTCAAGAGAAATATCCCTGCCGACAATTACTGCTGATTTCCTTGTGATTCTTGATTCAGGAACGTCCGTAAAGGGTCCGCATACAAGGATAAGTTTTTCTTCAGCTCCGCATTGATCGAACAGCTTGAATCTGAGCGCCAGTTCGTGTATTCCGTTCGGTAGTTCAGGGATAGGAATTCTGATTCTCTGAAAGATGCTTTTCTCAAGTCTGAACTTCTTTTCCGGGAACTTTTCACCGTTAAATGAAATCAGTACAGTCACGGAATCGGCGACAGCAAGTTTCCTGAGGTCAAGTTCAAGTTCGCTCTGTCCCTGCCGGATCCTCCTGACAGGGGGAGAAAGCAGCGATACAGGCTCTTCAGCTCTTATCCCGAGCCCTAATTCCAGAGGGCTTTTCCCGGGAATTACCGCTGATACTCTGGGAGATCGATCCCTCTCCGGTACAGGAATTGCTACCGGTTCATGAACGATTTGAAAGCCCGAAATAGCTTCATCCAGGGTGACCGATAATGGAGCTGAAAGATATTCATGGGATTTCAGATCAATTCTATCAGGCAGGGAATCCCCTGCAAGATTTATGCTGACTTCTTTGCCGAAGAAGATCTTCCCCACTTCACGCCCAATGGAAGCGGTCAGCCCTGGAGCATTTATCGAGCATAAAATTCTCCCCCGTCTGTCGAATTCAGCCTCAAAGAATCTATCTTTGATCACAAATCGATATCTGAATATTTCCCTGCCCGAAGCGGTTTTCTGTTCATCCGGTTCAACTGTCAGTTCCCGCTCAAAAATGTTGTACCATGATTCGCCTTCAAGAAATTCTCTGAACTCCGGTCTTCCTATAAGGAAAGGCATATAGTTCTGCATGTAGACCATGGTATCAGGAACCCAGAAGAAGCCTGTCTTCTTGTAAAGAGGCATAGCCTTGAGATTGGCAGGCCATGTATGAAGGTCAATTCTGTAGTAACCCCTCTCAGCGGTTCTTTCCACAGCATCCAGAAGAAGACGTTTGCCGATCTTCTTTCCGTGCAGATCCGGAACGACATTTACAAGAGCGACATATGCGGCGTCCGGTTCTCCTCCGTACGGTGTTGTGCGGCAGAAACCAACCACGCGATCTCCGTCCAGGGCCAGCACGGTAAAGAGCTTACCGGATGATTGTTCTTCCATTTCAACGCTCTCGGCAGTGAACTCGGAAGCGCCCAGGAATCCGGGAGGCCAGCCCTCCCGGCTCTCAGACCACATGGTTGCCACACCCTTAGCGTGATTGTTCTCATAAATTTTAAAAATAATATTTTTTTCCATAACAGATCTCTTTCAATAAATCAGTGAATATTTTGACTATGTGATTATAAACCGGGTAAAGAGCCTGGCTTTACCCGTATTATTGATGAAGTCTTCCGAACCGCTATTTTCCGAGGAAGAGTGAACTCAGGCTTCGGCCTTCATGTATTCGTTTGATGGCCTCAGCGAATACTCTGGCAACGGAGAGGGTTTCAATCTTCTTCAGAGGGCCGTTCACAACTTTCTCGGCGGCTTCAGTATCGAATTCAACGGTATCTGTGACGAAGAGTTTTGTAAAAGGACTGTCTTCTATTCTTTTTACAGCGTTTCCTGAAAGAATACCATGTGTAACGAATGCGTATATATCCTCCGCTCCCCGTTCAGATGTGATTTCAGCGCATTGAACAAGACTTTTCCCTGAAAGAGTTTCATCATCGTTCATAATAACGGTTCTGCCGGCGAGATCGTCAACACCTTCAACGGTTCTTACATGTGGAGTTTCGCTGTCGTCAACCCTCATCTTCTTGACGTATCCGGTTACTATATCAGGATTACCGCCTGCATCTTTGATAGATCTCGCTGTGTGCATCGCAAGAAAATCGTTATTCATGATGCTGCCGGTATCCGGAGCGACAAAAGCCAGTTTCTCTGTACCAAAAGATAATATTTTCTCCAGAAATACACCGTCTGCATGAAGCTGGTCCACCGGAATATTGCTGAATCCCTGACTCTGAGGGCAGTGAAGGGTCATGGTGAGAACCCTGTCAGCCTGAACGGCTTCGAGCAGATCAAACGACATCTTCGCGGATATGGGTATTCGTGGTTTATCTTTTTTATCGCTTCTTGCGTAAGGGAAATAGGGAGTTACAGCAGTTATCCTGCCGGCGCTGTCTTTCAGGGCATAGATCATCTGAAGCAGTTCGATGATATCACCTGATATCCTGCCGAAAGACATATCTCGATCCTGAAAGATAGACCTTTCGCCGGACTGGATAATGAAAACATCCTTTTCCCGAACGGATTCACCGGTGAAATTAACCATAAGATTGCCATTGGAGAACTGGATGAATTCAACCGGTTCAGGATCAAGACCCAGTATTTCACATATCCGGTTTCCAAGAGTCTGGCTTGATCTGCCGCAGCAGATAGCTATGTTTCCGAACATTCAGGCCCCTCCATTCAAAGATAATAGAGAGCTAATAAATGTGTTCCAGCTTACGTCAACAACACCGTACAGGCGGTTATATACTCAACCTCCGGGTCGGTATTATGCACAGGAAATAAGGAGGGTTATATTATGCCGATTGAGAGAGCTTTCGGGAAGTGTTCAGCTGAAGGTATCTCATATTGAATATTAAGGATTGCATAAATACTAAATGCCGGAGGCGATTATGGATCGCAGAATACGGGTACTGATAGGAAAACCGGGTCTTGATGGACATGATCGAGGAGCCAAATATATCGCGAGAACATTGCGTGATGCCGGTATGGAAGTTATCTACACAGGGATTCGCCAGACACCGGAAGCGATAGCGAACGCAGCCATTCAGGAAGATGTAGATTTTGTCGGCCTGTCTCTGCTGTCCGGCGCTCATAACTATCAATTCCCTGAAGTAGCCAGACTTCTTAAAGAAAAGGGTGCTGCTGATATCATCCTTTTTGGAGGGGGAGTTATTCCGGAGGAGGATATTCCCGCTCTGAAAGAGGCTGGATTCAAGGCCATATTCACTCCGGGAACTGCTGCGACTGAAGTAATTGACTTTATTCAGAACGAATTTCAGTCAGGGTAATTCCACTATGACGCAAATCCGTCCGGATGTAGAACTGCTTCCCTCGGAAATTGACAGCTTTATAACAGATGTGAGGAAAAGCAGACCCAGGGGTCTGGCAAGAGTTCTCTCAATGGTGGAAAACGGGCACCCATTCAGTTCCATGATACTCCACTCTCTTTACAATCCGAACAGGCAGGCAAAAACCATCGGAGTAACCGGTCCGCCAGGAGCCGGTAAGAGTACCCTTGTGAACCTGCTTATTGATCACTGGAGAAAGCTCGACAGAAAAGTGGGAGTTATAGCCGTTGACCCGTCATCACCTTTTTCCGGCGGAGCACTGCTGGGGGACAGGGTACGGATGCAGACCCATGCTTCAGACCCGGAAGTATTTATCAGGAGCATGGCCAGCCGGGGACACCTTGGAGGTCTTTCCGGGGCAACACGGGACGCTCTGGAAGTGATGACTTCTGCTTCCTATGACCCTGTGCTGGTGGAGACGGTTGGAGTAGGCCAGGCAGAAGTTGAAGTTGCTTCTCTCGCGGATATTACTCTTCTTGTGCTGGTGCCCGGTCTTGGTGATGAGGTTCAGACCATGAAAGCCGGTATTATGGAAATTGGTGATGTAATCGTTCTGAACAAGGCGGACAGACCCGGTATAGAACAGCTTGAAACAGCGGTTAATGCCAGTCTTGAATTTGTGAATGATCGTAATGCACGACCACGCGTTATCAGGTGTTCAGCTCAGACAGGAGAAGGAATCGATATTCTTACCAGCACCGTAGACAGTCTGTTTTCATCTGAAGTCGCAGGCAGGGATAATGCGAAACGGAGAACAACCCTTATTTTGAACGGGATTATCAGGGAAAAAGGATATGAGCTTTCGAAAAAACTTATTTCGGAGAAATTTGGCAGCATTGATAAAGCTATTGAATCAGTACTCTCTGGAGAAACAACACCTTACATGATAGGAGAGATGTTCATCGGATTCCTTGAAGGGATACAGGAGAAGGATAATGGCAGTAAGCAGGATTGATCATATCGGAATTGCAGTTGAGAGTCTTGAAAAGACAATTCCGTTCTACAGAGATGTTCTCGAACTGGAATTACTCAGTATCGAAGAAGTTCCTTCGCAAAAAGTGCGGGTAGCGATGTTTGCGATAGGCAATTCCCGGATAGAGCTTCTCGAACCGACATCTCCAGAAAGCCCGATTGCTAAAGCGATCGAGAAGAGAGGCCAGGGAGTGCATCATATCGCCTATGCGGTTGACAGCGCCGCGGCTGAAATTGAATCATTCATTGAAAAAGGAATCAGAATGATTGATGCGGCTCCCCGGACCGGAGCCGGAGGTTCGAGAATAGCTTTTGTACATCCTTCCGACAGCGGAAAAGTACTCACAGAATTATGCGAACACGAACAAGCGGAAGAGGAAAACTGATAATGAGTTCTCTTGAGAAAGCAGACAAACTCCGCGCCCTTCGCGAAAAGGCCTTTGCCGGCGGCGGAGAAAAAAGGATAGAGAAGCAGCACGCTCAGGGAAAGATGACTGCAAGAGAAAGAATCGATCTGCTGCTTGACCATGACAGTTTTGAGGAATTTGACATGCTTGTTACACACAGGTCCACAGCTTTCGGACTGGACAAGAAAATAATTCCAGGAGACGGCGTGGTTACCGGTTATGGCACCATCGATGGCAGACAGGTTTATGTCTTCTCCCACGATTTTACGGTATTTGGAGGGAGTCTTTCAGAAACATTTGCAGAGAAGATTCTGAAAATAATGGATATGGCCGCTATGAACGGCGCTCCCCTGATAGGGCTGAACGATTCGGGAGGAGCCCGTATCCAGGAAGGTATTGAAAGCCTTGCCGGTTACGGGAAGATATTCCTGAAGAATGTTCTCTATTCCGGAGTCATACCGCAAATATCCGCGATACTTGGCCCCTGTGCCGGAGGCGCTGTATACAGTCCGGCCATTACGGATTTCACCATTATGGTGAAGGACATAAGCTACATGTTTGTAACCGGCCCCAGTGTTGTAAAGACTGTAACGGGTGAGGATGTTACAAAGGACCAGCTTGGAGGACCGTTAATCCACAGCAAGCGCAGCGGCGTCTGCAGTATTGCCTGTGAGGACGAGGAGGAAGCTCTTCTTCTTATTCGAAAGCTGATCAGTTACGTTCCACAGAACAACATGGAAGATCCTATCAGAATGATATGTACTGATCCTGTTGACAGACAGGAGATGTGGCTGGACGAATACATTCCTGCCAACCCGAACAAACCATATGAGATGCGGGTATTAATTGAAGCTGTCACAGATAACGGAGAATTCTTTGAAATACAGAGAATGTTTGCTCCTAATATCATTATAGGATTTGCGAGGATGAACGGTCACTCTGTTGGAGTCATAGCGAATCAGCCTTCCTACCTTGCAGGTGTCCTCGATAACGACGCCTCCATCAAAGCCGCACGATTTGTAAGATTCTGTGACGCGTTCAATATTCCGATACTGACTTTTGTGGATGTACCCGGATTCATGCCCGGTACTGCACAGGAGTACGGCGGGATCATCAGAAACGGCGCAAAACTTCTATTCGCGTATGCGGAAGCTACCGTCCCTAAAATCACGGTTATTACAAGAAAAGCATACGGCGGGGCATACGATGTCATGAGTTCCAAGCATATCGGCGCGGATATCAATTACGCATGGCCAACGGCGGAAATTGCTGTTATGGGTCCTGACGGAGCTGTTGAGATTATCTTCCATCATGACATAAAAGCGGCTGATGATCCCGTTCAAAGAAAAAAAGAACTTATTGATCAGTACAGGGACAAGTTCGCCAATCCATACGATGCCGCTTCGAGAGGTTACATTGATGATGTGATAATGCCTTCCAATACAAGGTTTCGCCTTATCAAAGCTCTGGAGATGCTTGCAGGAAAAAGACAGACCCTGCCGCCGAAGAAGCATGGGAATATACCGTTATGACATATGCAGCGACGATAATACTGAGAATTGTACAGGCTCAATCGACATCTGAAAATATTCATGGAGGGCTTGGAATTGCCATTGTCGGTATGCTTACTGTCTTTACCGGCCTTGTCTGCCTTTCCTTTTTTCTGCCTGTTCTGGAGAAGTGGGTCAAAGATGGTTTTGGATTAAGAAAAAAGACAGAGAGATCAGAAAATGGCGGAGGAAAATCTGTCCGGCGCCTTTCCCCTCATGAAATTACCGCGGTTTCCGCGGCAATTCATGCTCACTTCTGTTTCCTTGATCAGATTGAGAATATGAAACTTACGTGGGAGACTCACGAAAAGCCCTACTCTCCCTGGAGATTAGCCGGCAAAACAGAACAGCTCCAGAAAACCGGATCGGTGTGGAACAGGAGCCGAGAAAATGCGTGAATATAAGATAACAATTGACGGAACAACCTATTCAGTGGACATCGGCAGAATTGTCGATGATAAAGTTGATGTTGTTCTTGATGGAAAAACTTATCAGGTCAGCGTAGAAACCCCGATGCGAAAAGTATCCAAAACACCTGTCATCAAAAGAAGACATGAAGTCATGAATGCTGCTAAAGTTCCGGATAGAACTTCGGCGCCCGGATTAGTTCTGTCAGTGGGAGACGTCATTGCGCCGCTGCCGGGAGTGATACTAAAACTACTTGTCAAAGAAGGAGATAAGGTTTCAGAAGGACAGCCCGTTGTTATTATGGAGGCCATGAAAATGGAGAATGAGATCGAATCTCCCATAACAGGAACGGTTCAGAAAATAGCTATTTCTGAAGGGGATACTATTCTGGAGAACGCTATCATCATGAAGATCGGGAGCTGACGGATGTCCTTTTCTTCAAGGCTGGTCATGTGGATTACAGGTTGTCTTCAGGGTGATGGTCAGCAGCTTGATCTGCTTTCATATCTCGATGATACTGGTTTCGGAAGAGCGGAGATCGGGAACATCGTAATGATCGCCATAGGCCTTTTAATGATCTATCTGGCTATCAAAAAAGACTACGAGCCGCTGCTGCTCGTTCCTATAGGATTCGGAATCATCGCAGGCAACATTCCCTATAATCCCGCACTTATGCCAATCGGCTACCAGGATGTTCTTGGAGACCAGCACTCGGTGTTCAGTCTTTTCTATCTGGGCGTGAAAAGCGGTCTCTTCCCGCCATTGATCTTTCTTGGAATCGGGGCGATGACTGATTTCAGCGCCCTTCTTTCCAATCCTAAACTGCTCCTTCTGGGAGCTGCTGCACAGATAGGAATATTCATCACTCTGATCGGGTCTCTTCTGCTGGGCTTTAATCTGCAGGAGGCAGCATCGATTGGAATAATAGGAGGGGCAGACGGCCCGACCGCGATTTTCGTCGCGAGCCAGATGTCACCCATTTTACTCGGGGCAATAGCAATAGCCGCGTATTCCTACATGGGGCTTGTGCCTGTAATTCAACCCCCCATAATGCGCCTTCTGACAACGGATGAAGAACGCAGGCGCAGAATGAAACCGGTACGCCATGTTTCAAAAACGGAAAAGATAATTTTCCCGATCGTAGCTTTCCTGATAACTTCTTTTATCGCGCCGGGTGCTATTACTCTTCTGGGAATGCTGTTCTTCGGGAATCTGTTAAAAGAGAGCGGAGTCACAGACAGGCTCGCGAAAAGTGCTCAGGGTTCACTTAACAACATTGTGGTCATTCTACTCGGGTTTGCCGTCGGCACCAGCACTCAGGCGATGTACTTCCTTACATTCGATTCGCTGAAGATATTTGTGCTTGGTGCCATCAGTTTCGCGATAGCGACCGCAGGAGGCGTGCTCTTTGCCAAGTTCATGAACCTTTTCCTGAAGGGTGACAATAAGATCAACCCCCTTATCGGTGCAGCGGGAGTATCCGCGGTTCCGGATTCCGCAAGGGTTGTCGAGATAGAGGGTCGCAAGTATGACCCTAAAAACCATCTTCTTATGCACGCAATGGCGCCTAACGTTGCCGGAGTTATCGGAAGCGCGATAGCCGCCGGTGTGCTTCTCAGCATTGTGCCGCATTAAGGGAGGAATAAGTATGCCAGGACCTAGAAGATACGATTACCTTGTAACAGGTGGAGCCGGATTCATAGGTTCACATCTTTGCGAGTTCCTGTTGTCGAAGGGAAACAGTGTTCTGGTTCTGGACGATCTGTCAACGGGAAGCCTTTCAAATCTTGATGAATGTTCAGACAATCCGTCATTCAGATTCGTTGTCGGGTCTGTTCTTGACGAATCTCTCACCCTCGGCTTGGTACACCAGAGCAACAAAGTCATACATCTGGCAGCTGCTGTCGGCGTGGAAAATATCATTCAACGGCCGGTTGAGACGATTGAAACAAATGTAAAGGGAACAGAAAATATTTTATTGGCCGCAAGTGGAGACGACATCCCGGTCTTTATCGCGTCGACTTCCGAAGTGTACGGGAAGAGTGAAAGCATACCTTTTCGTGAGGATGGCGACATAGTCCTCGGCGCAACCAGTAGAAGCAGGTGGAGTTACGCCTGTTCAAAGGCGATAGATGAATTCTTAGCTCTGGCCTACTGGAAGGACAAAGGGCTCCCCGTAATCATCGGAAGGCTTTTCAATACGGTCGGTCCCCGGCAGTCCGGAAGGTACGGAATGGTGCTTCCGAGATTCATTGAGCAGGCTCTTTCAGGGAAGCCTATTACAGTTTTCGGTGACGGAGAACAGACGAGAAGCTTCAGCCTGGTTTACGAAGTGGTCGATGCGATAGTTGCGCTTGTGGAAAATCCTGAGGCGATCGGCAGAGTAGTCAATATTGGTTCAACACAGGAGATCTCAATTGGCAATCTCGCGAAAATAGTAAGAAAAATAACCGGTTCGGATTCGGAGATCAGGTTTATTTCCTACGAAGAAGCATATCCTGATGACTTCGAGGATATGAGGCGAAGGGCACCGGATGTTTCTCTTCTGCAGTCTTTAACCGGGTTCTTCCCGAAGGCCGACATAGAAGAAATCATAAGAAAAATCCTTAAATAGTGACAGGCACCATTTAATTTAAATTGCGCCTGCCACTATTAATAAGAAGTAAAGCAGTATGTATTTGAAAATTACCGGCAGTTCAAACAATCGATTGAAAATATCCAGAAATCTGCGTTCCAGATCATACATAATGAAACACAGAGCGTTTCTTATGGAAGGTTCGCGGTTCGTTGCCGATTATCTCAGGAATAACGAACCGAAGTGGATCATCCTCTCGGAGGAAGCCACCCCTGCTTCCAGAGCTGTCGCGAACGATGCATCTGAAGCAGGTATTGATATTCTTGAAATTCCTCCGAAATTGTTTTCTGAAATTTCAGACACCATTCACTCCCAGGGAATCATCGCTGTCTGTACATTACCTGAAATCAAGGAAAACGAATTGAAGCCGGAAGGCTCTTTCCTTCTGCTGGACAGGATATCCGACCCGGGGAACATCGGTACAATCATTCGATCAGCAGCCGCGTTCGGCTGTTCTGCGGTAATTCTGGGAGAAGGCTGCTGCTTTCCCTTCCTGCCAAAGGTTACTCGCGCGTCGGCTGGAGCCAATGTAAAAGTACCTCTTCTCTATGACATCGATCTTCAGTCATTAATGCTGCGGAACTCTGATAACTGCACATTTATCGGGGCTGAGGCTTCCGGAGGGCCTATGGAGCAAATCAAAGCCTCTACTGGAAGCATTGGCATAGTAATCGGCTCTGAGGCTCACGGAATCTCAGAAAAAGTTCATGAACGACTGGACGGCACAGTCAGCATACCTATGAAAAAAGGCGTGGAATCCCTCAATGCAGCGGTTTCCGCCTCTATCCTTCTATATGCTGCCGGAAAGCATTAATGGTTGCATGTCGCTTTATTGGTGGGTGGCACCCTATGTTCAATGATGTAAAGTAAAGGGTAGAACTCCGGATCTTCCGGGACGGCCATGATCCCGCCTGAGGATATATCGAATCTCCAGTTGTAAGCATCTTCTCTGTCAGGCAGACCGGCAGTATACAGAAAAAAGCCCCGGTTATCGAAAATATCGAAGGTTGGCGAGAGCTCCGTTCCCCTCTGAACCCACAAATTGTCCAGACTGTCAACTCCCATGCAGCGTATCATTGGTCGGTTCGGCAGCGGTTCCCAGACCATGGTCCTTTGAGTGCCCTGATAGACTCTCAGCTCGATAAGCATCTTCTCTTCCTCGATTTCAGAAAGAGATTTCGGGACTTCAGCATAAGGAAGGTACAGGGTATCCGCTATTGAGCCGTCAAACCGATAGCAGTAGATAACAGGCGAGTCGGTGGGGGAGGGAGCCACGTATACTCTATCATCTCCGGCGGCGGCTGTTGCTGAAAAAAGATCCATTTTCAAAACATTATTGGGAGTGTCCTCTATATCAAGGAGAAACTCCTGCTCAAAATAGACTGTTTCAAGGGAATCGGGAGTAGTTCCATTCCATAAAGCCACGCTCTTAATCACTTGCAGCTGTCCGGTTTCCAGAAAATCCATCCGGTTCCGGATTCCAATGATATTTTCAGTACCAACTGAAACCATGCTCGTTGGAACACTGCGCCCCAGATGAATTGAACTGATGAAGCCCCCTTCGGAATCGTAGATATACCAGAAAGGCTGATCTTTTACGCAGATGGTGCCGTTTCCCAGGACTTCAAGCAGAGACGGAATCTGCATTTCTCCGGGGCCGGAACCCGGCCTGCCGATTCGCTTGATGAATTCGCCCGATCTGGAATAGACAAATATGCAGCACTGAATACCGTCCAGAATAAGGATTCTTCCGTTCGGGGCATAATCGAAGTCGCTTATGGAGCCGAAAACGTAGTTGCTGTCGCCCATTTCGATGCCTATGGAATCCGCAAAATACAGTGTATCAATCGGCACATAGGTTGAATTTTGATCATCATATTCTTTACCGCAGGAAAGGGAGAGGAAAATTGATATCATCAATAATCCTGAATACTTACATAATTTCATTTCCCGGCCAATCCATTGTTATTCTGATTTATAGAAACAGGGTTCAGCTATTAATAATCCGCGGTATTGTCACTTCAGGCGGTATTAACTCATCTTGTCAGGCAACTGATCGAATATGTCGAGTCAGCAGACTATGTTGAACTTTCCCGTGTGATGGATACGGGTTATAGGATCAGAAACGATGATATCTTCGTATCTTGCGGGATATCCTCTTCCAGTACTCCTATGTTCCACCATTCGCCAGGTACAAGAATTACCGAAGCATTCAGTTCCTCGATAATAATTAACGGGTTACCGCTTTCACCCCAGAATACACCTTCAAACGAGTAGTTTGCCTGAAGATCTCCCAAAGTTGAAGCTGTTCCTGTTTCCGTGTCCGTTACGAAGAGGTCGGAGTATACTTTAATCCTGTAAACGGTTGCATCCTCGCTGTCGAGTTCCAGTACCAGGGATTCTGAAGTGTCCTGCGGGAATGTGATCTCAATGGCCGGTGCAGGCATGCCTTCAAGCATCAGATCCACTTCCTCTAATTCAACATCTCCGTATGCCTGTGCGATCTCCTCGATAACTTCGCGGTGCATCCCCACCTTGAAAAGACCGGCACGACCGTTTCCGAGAAGGAAGAGATCTTCATCGTCTGTGTTTGCAGATTCAATTTCATTATCAGCCGGGACGGTGTCCAGTTCGGACGCGGCCTCAACCTCAGATTCCTGTGCGGTATCTGAACTGCCAGCGCCGCATGACAGGACAAGAACGGAAAGCAGAGTGATCAATGCTACCGCAGTGTATTTCATAAGTATCAGAATTCCTCTCTTTTATCCGTTATGCATTCCTCGAATAGAAGAACGGTTCCTGTTACTGCTGGGTGGTCAGATCCTGCAGGGGAATAGAGGCAGCTTTGTGATTCTTCGTCATGTTCCCGGCGGTTGCAGCGGCTATCTGCTGTCCCATCATGCTGGACATTGGATAAATAATGACCATAGAACTCTCTTCCTTGGAGATATCAAGTATAGCCTGTATCTGCCTTAGATCCATGGAATTAGGCACTGATGCAAGGGTTCTGGAAGCTTCCGCAAGTGAATCTGCCACAGTTTTCTCGGCTTCCGCCTGTATTATCTTGGCCTTTGCGGATCTCTCTGCTCTGGCGATAACCGCGAGTTCTTCCACCAGCGACAGGGGCGTACCCACATCGGTTATCCGCACAGCTCGAACATTAACGCCGAAGTCCGATGCGGCGGAGTCGATACCCCTCTTCAGATCTTCCGCTATTCTATCCGTTTCACTCAGCAGAGGCCGCAGGTCATTACTTCCTATAGTGCTTTTCAACGCTTCCATTGATGCCCATTCGGTTGTTTTCCAGTAGTTCTGAACATCGATGACGGCTTTTTCAGCGTTTTCGATCTCCATTTCAATGGCAGCAGTAACATCAATGGGGATATTGTCCTTTGTGAGGGTCTTGGTGGCTTTTACTTCGTAGGTGGTTATTCGGATATCAATGATACGCGCGACGGAATAGATAAAGGGCGGAACAAGAAAAAATCCGGGACCCCTGGCCCCCACAGATTTTCCAAGCCGTAGAAGAACCATCCTCTGCCACTGGGGCAGAACATGAACCATCTTCGCGAAGATATTTGCAAACCAGAGGATAGCGATGGTCTTGAAAATGATCCAGAGTACAGTGAGATCGAACACGAAATCAACAACATCGAAATCGGGCCAGACCAGCAGCAGCCACAGAGGCGCGAATACTACAAGACGTATCAGGGATCGCATGAAATTCTGTACCGGATTTCTTTTAATCATAAAAAACTCTCCATTTCATTTAGGGATATCGTCATTTATACTTAAATATTCATAAGTACCGCAAGGATTTCTTCTGATCATATAATTCAACACGATTTTTTCTTTGGTTTCATAGCTTTATACTACATGTGCAGGGAAGCACCATGAATTAACAGAAGGATACAGGAATGCAATGTCCCGGCGCAGACAGTCTCTTTCTCCGGGCAAACGGCAATTTCGTTTGCTGGGACGATGCGGGAAGTGACAAAGTCCTGCAGCCATACGATATTGAAAAGGATATGTCCCGCATTTTCTCAGATGGCGGTCCATGCGCATTGATTGCAAAGAAGCTTGCCGGAAATATTTTACCATTCCCCGAAACCTGTCCAGGATGCTATTGCCTGTCACTCCGGGGCTCGCCTTGCTTCAACAGCCGCGTGCTCAATGTTATGCAGGTGGAACCCTCCTCCAGGTGCACACTGGAATGCAAGGCCTGCGCAACGCCTGAAGAAAGAGAAAGGCTGCAATAGCCCCACACACTCTCACCTGCTGTATTCAAGAAAGTGCTGCAGGATTTCTCCAGAAGCGGGATCTACATCCGAACATTCGATTTTTCAGGTCATGGAGAGCCTCTGATGAATCCAGACCTCTGGCAGATAGTAAGCCTGGCCCGAAAACACTATCCCAAAGCGTTTCTCTCTTTAATAACAAACGCTCATGGATATTTCGAGGTGAATCAAGCTTTTTCCGATCTGGATCAAATACAGTTTTCCATAGACGGCGTGGACCAGGAGAGTTACGAAAAATACAGAGTCGGTGGAAACTTCGCGAAAGCGTCCAGTTACATGAAATCCTTCACAAGATCTGTCAGATCCTCCGGATCATCCGTTCGCATGATCTGGCGATACATCCTTTTCAATCACAACGACAAACCGGATCAGCTCAGAAAAGCCTTTGAAATAGCTTCAGAATTCGGAGTACACGAACTTCGATTTGTGTTTACTCATAAAGGTATGTGGTCCACTGATCTTACATCTGCTGAGGAACTGCGAAGTTGCCTCATCGATCTTGATGTGCCATCACGGAGCATTCACCTGGACTCTTTCAGATCTCTCCGGAGAAGACAGATACTGAGCCAGTTACTGAAGCGTAATCAAATCCTGTACAGTACAGCCCGTAAACTATGGGGGAAAGTGAAAAAAAGTCCTTCTCTCAGCACTATAGTAACATCTGACTTCTATCAACTGTGCGAGCCGGAACTTCAACAAACCCTCGACCTTGGCAGTAAGTTGCTCAGGAAGGGGAGGCTGCAGGATGCGCAGGCACTGTTCCTGCACGTTAATAGAATGGTTCAATTACCGTTAGCTCACAACGCAACATATGACCCGGAAATCATTTACAAACACCTGGGATGCTCCTATAAACGGCTGAAAACTGCCCTGAGCAATTACCAGACCGATGCATCAATATAGAATGAAAATGAGAAAGACAGCAGGCAATTTATTGAAATCAGTTCATCTTCTACATGCAGGACGATATGCATACAGAAAACTGACCGGGCAGTGGAAAACCTTCCATTGGCGTATTCTGCACGGGAATGAACCTGCACCGGACGGTCTTCCATATCCTCCTCCACACCTTTGTTTCCCGGTAGCTGCTAATTACGATCCAGTTCATTTTTTCTCTACCGGAAAGACAGGAGCTGCTGCAATCTTGAACATTCTTCGAAAGAATGGAAGAAAAATCGATGATTTTGAGAGAATACTCGATTTTGGATGTGGATGCGGACGTATTGCAAGACACTGGCAAAACCTTGAAGGGCTGAAGATATACGGTACAGATATCAACCCGAAGCTGATAGAATGGTCGCGAAAGAGCCTGACCTTCGGTCAGTTCAGCACCAACGGGCTTGAGTCGGCGCTGGAATATGCAGATAACAGCTTTGACTTTGTATACGCAGTCGCGGTGTTCGGACATTTTCGTGAAGAACTTCAGAAACACTGGATGAATGAACTGCGCCGGGTGCTCAAGCCGGGAGGATTTCTCCTTATAACGATCAAGGGAAGAGATCGGATAGGAGAACTCAATGAGGAAGAAGCTGCAAGGTTCAGATCAGGAAGACTCGTTGTGATTGAACCAGAATGGTCAGGGGCGAATTATTGCCTTGCATACCATCCTGACAGCTATTTTCGAAATGTTCTTGCAGGTGATATGGAAATTCTTTATTACGAGCCATCAGGCTCACCGGATACCGCGCAGGATGTCTACCTTCTCAGATAGGTTTCAAAGGAAAGGTTCTGCTTCCTGCGTCAATTCCTCCATCAGTTCCCTGACGCTCAATATCCTGTTGATTCGATATGCGTTTTGACCGCACATAGGGAAACCTTCATCGAGCTGTCCCCGGGCCGAGTTCAATAACGCAAGCGCGATGCAGTAGTTCGCTTTTTTTGCGTCGCATGTCAGTAAGCATTTGTAAAAACAGGCGAATTTCTGTCTCTCGCCTAAACTCCTCCGTACGAATGAGGTCTTAATCACGCGCGCGGGCATACCTACAGGTGATAGAATCAAAGCTATGTCATCCTCGGTCGCGTCCAGATAAGACTGTTTGTAGGCATCTGAGACATCGCACTCGTGTGTAGCCACAAAGCGTGTGCCCATTTGAACACCACTCGCGCCCATATTCAGGAACCTGGCAATGTCAGCTCCCGTATAAATGCCACCTGCCGCAATGACAGGAATTTTTCGCCCTGCCTGTTGTTCATAGCGATCAGCGATTTCAAGAGTATCGTGTACCAGTGTCTCGAGATCGGCAGCAGTGCCATCCACCAGTTCTTCGAACTTGAAGCCAAGATGACCGCCCGCCATCGGACCTTCCACGACCAGAGCGTCCGGGAATCGTGAATATCTTTTTGACCATGTTCTGCACACAATATCCGCAGCACGCCCGGACGAAATGATCGGAACCAGTTTTATAGGGGAATCACCAACATATTCAGGTAAACGCAAAGGAAGCCCAGCGCCGGAAAAGAGGACATCGACGTCTTCCTCCGCACAAACCGCCACCAAATCGCTGTAATTTGTGAGTGCTACCATTACGTTCACGCCCACGGGCAGACCCTTCTCCTTTACTTCCCTGATCTCGGTTGCCAGAGCCTGTCGGGACCTCTCCTCGAAGGGCGTAGTTGAGGCCATATCCTCGCCCAGACCCACGCTGGCAATGACACCAAGACCGCCCATCAGGGAAACTGCGGATGCCAGCGAGGCCTTTGACACGGACACACCCATGCCGCCTTGAATAATAGGAATACGAATTGTCAGGTCACCGATTGTCAGGCTCGGTATTTTCATCTGTACCTTTCTATCAATAGTCGCAAGTATTGTGAAACTAGTACAGTTCACACATTCGTAATGTTATCAGAGTGCTCCGAACTGCACATGTATTTGGCAGGAATCAGTTTGTATCACACAATGGTCAGCAGAGGCTACATCGCTCTAATCGCCCGAAAATACAACAAACCGAACCATCCATACAAGTGTACAATGCTGAAAGCCAAGCCTGGATTTATCATAAACTCGACTGATGCTGTTTATGCAAATCCTATCTGAGGATAACCACCGATGCGCAGGCTGATATTCCTGCTGCCGTAACCTTTACAATGTAGAATCCCGTCTGGATTGATGATAAGGACAGCGTGCAGGATGAATCTTCAAGAGTACCGGATGCCACAAGTCTTCCGGAGGTATCGTACAGTTCCACTGTGCCCTGCTCCGCTTCAGCATATGTCAGAACCAGCTCCGACTGACAGGGGTTCTCCGCAATTACCAATCCTGAAGGAGTGGTCTCAGTATTCTGATCCTCAATGCCCAGCATGTGCATTGCAGGCATCAATGACGGATCGCCCAGAACGACCATGCCCAGATGCCATGATCTCTCATCATGGGACAGGCCGTTGGTGGCGATGTAGTCCCACCAGTCCTTATAGGCTTCACCTATCGATGCTCCTTGTCCCATAGGATAGTAGAACTGTGTAAATTGCATCATGGAACCCGTCTTGGTGCTTCCCACAGAAGCCAGTCCCGCGGAAGTGCAGAATGCGTAGATAGATCCCATGCAGCGAGTCGTTGTGAAACGGGCATTTGAACAAGCAAACAGGTTGTAGAAATGTGCCTGCGGGTTGGCGGGTACGAGTTCGTCCCAGTTGGTGGAGGGTCCCTGTGCCCAGTAATGAGTATTTGGTGACGAATGCACGAAGGGACTTATCCATACATAGGCATCCGGAAGCCTGGTCTCCAGATAATCGGTTCCGTTGGTTCCGTTGATATCGTTCACCAGTATGGTATTGGGATAAAGGTACTGCATTGAAATATCCAAGCCGTACCAGGATGCCCAGTCATCATCCACATAACACAGAGCCGTCAGCGGATCGGGACCTCCGTTCATCCGCCAGACATGAGTACGTTCTATGTAGTCATTGAGCATTTCGATGGGATCACCAAGTGCACCGAGATTGTCCACCTTGATCCGTCCGGTATATATCTCCGGGTCAAGGCTTCCGCTGAAAGTGTCGTATTTTCCATCCGATCCGGGAACACCGCTTGAGGGATATCCTATCCACAGATCTTCCCATGTTCCGTCAAGATCCATCAGAAAGTAATCACACGGGAAATGTTCATTACCTCCGAAGGAGTTCTCAAGCATGACCCAGGCAGCGGGGAGAATCCCCACCAGAACCGCACCTTCCAGCCCATCGTTGTACTTATCTGTAAGGTAGCTCTTGAGATCTTCCGGCGTACTGTAGGTGACCTCCACTACCTCCCATGAAAGCCCCTGGGACGCGATATCAGCTGTCCACTGTTCGAGAACTCCAGCTTCAAGACTGTCGGTAAGTCCATTTTCGAATATCAGCAGAAACTCCGCGCCATCGTTTCCCATGATGGTTCTTGCGAAGAACGGCTGGAAATCGGGCTGTCCATCGAGCCACTCTTCGTACGTTCCCGCCACATAATCCGGATCAGGGTTTCTCGTCACGGTAATATCGTCGTAAACATCACCCAGAAGAGCCACAGCTATAATCATCAGAATCATATCATCCTCCTGAATTAGGATCTCTTAGTCTTTTTGCAATTCCTACATTATACAATCTAAACATAATGCACTCGGGGAACATAGTCCTCATCAGGCTGGCAAACCTTTTCCAGCTGGTCTGGAAGGTGCGGACAGCCTGGAAACACTTGTGTTGTATATAATCATCTCGAAGCTGCAGTAGTGCCCCTTTCTTTATTGATCCTTCCGATAACACAATTAAAGTGATTTAAAAGGTTGCTTAGTTCCTGAGCACACCTTGACATTACATACATAAAACTCTACAATCTATTTGGGTCTGCCTCCATTGAGAGGAGGTGAGTTATGAAACAATTTCTTCCCGCTATTCTGATCATGATAGTATCCTTTGCTCTGGGTAATCCTCCTGCAGAGCTGGGCTCCCGTCACATTCAAGGAACTGGTCCGACTGGGATAGACTACCTGGTTTATTCACAGACTTACAGTTATGAAAACCTGCTCAACGGTTACAGCAACTACGGCGCTGGTGACCGCTGGGTCTGCGATGATTTCGAGTTAATAGGTTCTGCCTGGGTCTCTAATATCGACGTCTGGATGATCTGGACAGGAGGGCAGGCTTCAACGATGAACATCGTTATCTCCAAGGATGATACAGGCGATTCCGACCCAAACACAAATACCGATGTGTGGGCCGAGAGCGCATCCTGCACTAACACCTTCACAGGTGACAGCAACTGGGGCTACGACATCTACAAAACTGACTGCGAGATAATGTATTCTTTAACACTTTACGGTGAGATTCACTACTACTTCGAAACCCAGGCCGATGTCGTTGATAACTGCTTCATTCTTGTAAGTCACAATTATATTGGTGACTACTGCTGGTACAATGATGGTTCCGGCATATGGGTGAGGTCCGATGTTGTATTCGGACAGGACTCCGACATGTTTTTCGATTTCAATGGAATGTTACCTGTAGTGGAATCTGAAACCTGGGGCAGCATCAAGACCCTCTTCTAGAGATTCCTACAAGTTAAGATTTAAATAGTACCTGTCAGTGCCTGTCACTATTTCTTGAAGTCATGGTGGGGTATCTTGATCGATTATCTACCTTTCTTCGTTGATCCCTGCAATGACAATATTAAAGTCATTATAGAAACTACTAAGCTCAAGGATGTCATTTCTTGATCTTTTGCTGATAGTTGATATTGGATTTAAAATACATCAGAGATACAATAAATATCCCCGATATTGTTACAATATATGTATGATATAGGGTTGACATTGTTACAATCACATGTCTATATATGATGCAAGGGGGAATTATGTTCAAGCGAAGCATTCTGGATCAGTTCACGAAGTGGAAAGCTGGAAGTCATCGAAAGCCGCTTCTGCTTCGTGGCGCAAGGCAAACCGGTAAAACGTCAGCGGTAAGATTGTTCGCGAGCGACCTTCCCGGGTATATGGAACTGAATCTGGAAGCCCCTGGCGAGAAATCCGTATTTGAACGTAAACTGCCTGTACGGGATCTGATAAGCGCTATTCGCCTGTCGAAAGGGAATACAGCGCCGCTGAGAGAATCCCTCCTGTTTATTGACGAGATACAAGCTTGTGCTTCAGCACTCCAGTATCTTAGGTTGATATATGAAGAGGTTCCGGAGCTGCCGGTAATTGCGTCAGGGTCACTGTTTGAGGTTTACCTTTCCGGATCAGGTATTGAATTCCCGGTGGGAAGAGTAGAGCACTGCTTCATGCACCCCGTTACCTTCAGGGAATACCTGCAGGTATTTCAGCGATATGACATGCTGGAAGAAATGGACAAACTGCCTCTCAAGGATTATGCGTTTCCGAGTATATACAGCGAATTTGTAAGATACACTCTTTTGGGAGGCATGCCTGAAATTGTCCAGGCACTGCTGGAAGGAAACGAACCTGAATCTCTTGGAGGGATTTACTCATCCCTATTTATCTCGTTTCTCGATGATGTTCCCAAGTATGCCCCTAACAGGACGATGGCAGAAATTCTACGGCATTGTCTGGAAACTGTTCCAGCAGAAACCGGGAAGAGAATAACTTTTGCAGGGTTTGGTGGGTCTGGCTACAGATCCAGGGAAGTCAGTCAGGCCATGAAAACTCTGCAGAGAGCCTTGTTATTACATCTTGTTTATCCAACCGGACAACTGGAACCTCCACCGATTACAAACAAAAGAAAATCGCCTAAGCTGTATTTCGTCGATTCGGGACTTCTTGCCAGCACACTGAATATTCAATGGAGCGAGATGGGTACTGGAGATCTGAATGCATCTTTCAGAGGAGTGCTGGCAGAACAGGTTATCGCTCAATCTCTTCTTTCTCTTCATAACCATACAATTCCGAAGCTTCAGTTCTGGGCGAGAAATAAGAGAGGTTCCAGCGCGGAAGTGGATTTTGTGGTGCAGCATACCGGAAAACTGATTCCAATTGAAGTGAAATCCGGTTCTACCGGAAGACTCCGATCACTTCACCGATTCATGGAAGAGTGCAATCACGATGTTGCAGTAAGGTTCTATGGAGGACCGGTAAGAATTGATTTACAGAACACTCCAAATGGAAAGAAATTCCGTCTTCTGAGTCTGCCTCATTTTCTTGCGGAGAATATTAACGATTACATTGACTGGCTGTTTCAGAATCAATCAGGCTGACTCTCACAACCGAAAGTCCGCATCAACATCTTCAGTATGAAAGCAAAAACTACCATGTCGCTTTTAATGGTGGGTGGCACTGTTTGGGGAATCATGGCGGAGCATCATGATAGATTATCGAACTTTCGTCATTGATCCTACCGAAAACAGAATTAAAGCGATAAAACAGGTTGCTGAGTTCCTTACCACATCTTGAGAATTGCCAGAATAGAAGGAATTCCTGTACAACTACACAATTTCAGTTCAGTTTCAAACATCTTCCGACTGTATGGTGTCCACAGGCATTGAATTCGATCAGATAGCAGCCGATCGGTATGCTCTCTGAAGGATTCCATATCACTGTATGTGTTCCAGCAGGGAGCTGATCATTTATCAACTCATCAATCAGCCTTCCTGAGAGATCGAATATTGTTAGTTCAACCCTGGTCTGCTCAGGTATGCTGTATGTAATGCTCAATTCGGATGAGAATGGATTGGGATCAATCGATTCCAGGGTGACCAGAGGCGAACTGCCTTCGTTCTCCTCTTCAATTCCATATTCAGGTTCCAGCTTTATCAGATAAACATCAAAGCCGCCTGCACCGTAGGATTGCGTATCACCTGTAACAATGTAGCCCCCGCTGCTGATTTGTTGGACAGAGGAACCATTATCTTCATTGGCACTTCCGAAGGTCTGCGTCCACAGAGTATCTCCGTTGGAGTCCGTCTTTATGAGATAGACATCATTGTCACCCCATTTACTGAAGGATGTAGAAGACCCGGCAACAATGAAGCCCCCATCGGTAGTCTGTTGGACAGAAAAGCCGTGGTCATAACCAGAACCTCCAAAAGTTCTTGCCCACAGGGAATCCCCACTGGAATCCGTCTTTAAGAGAGCAACATCATGACCACCTGGACCAAAGTACTCAGTTGCCCCAGCAACAATGTAGCCCCCATCGCTTGTCTGCTGGACAGAAAACGACTCGTTATATCCAGTATCTCCGAAAGCCTGCGTCCAGAGGGTATCCCCACTGGAATCCGTCTTTATGAGATAGATATCGTAGCCGCCTGCACCATAGGACATAGTTGATCCTGCAACAATGAATCCTCCATCTGTGGTCTGTTGAACACAACGACCAACATCCCAATCGGCACCTCCATAGGTATTCGTCCAGAGAGTATCTCCATTGGAGTCCGTCTTTACGAGATAGACATCCCTACCACCTGCACCATAGGAAGTCGTAAATCCCGTAATAATGTATCCCTCATCTGTAGTCTGCTGAACACAATAGCCTACATCATAATCAGAACCTCCAAAGGTTTTCGTCCAGAGTGTATCTCCATTGGAGTCGGTCTTTATAAGATAAACATCATTGATGCCTGCGCCGTAGGACATAGTATATCCGGCAATAATGTATCCATTGTCGGGGGTGGTTTGTTGGACAGAAAGACCGTAGTCATAACCAGAACCTCCGAAGGTCTGCGTCCAGAGAGTATCTCCATTGGAGTCCGTCTTTATGAGATAAACATCATTGAGGCCTGCACCATAGGAGTCAGTAAATCCAGTAATAATGTATCCTCCGTCGGTGGTCTGCTGAACACAATAGCCTACATCCCAATCGGCACCCCCGAAGGTCTGCGTCCATGCAGTATCAGGAGGCTGGGCATATATATCCTGTCCCCAGAATAGAATCACAAATCCGGCAGCAAGTAAGACAGATTTCATAATAATACAACTCCCTTCTTCACCAATGATATTGTGAGAAGGACGGATTTCGATTGCATCCCTTTCATCTCCGATCCAGAAGATCCGGAGAAAGTATGCAATTGCGAGTACGTCTGTTGTAATGAAATGGCGTGTGTCGGGTATGCGTCTTACCGGACCCACATGGTTAATTGCAGCTTATTATTTAGATACGTTAATACTATATGTAAGTCAATGGCAGCAAAATAGCACAGATAGAAAGCATTGTGAATACTTGTATTAAATCCCGCTAGTGTAATCAGATGTGATATATTAATTATATGAATAGGAAATATATTGTACAGCTACAGAGAAAGGAGGCTTCCTCTGTCGGGAATAACACCAAATTGGTAGGTTCGGAATTGCTCAGTAGAAGCGAGTTCATAATCGTTCTAAGTGGTGTGTGACGAGTGGCATCTACGTTCAAGATCAGATGAAATTGTCGGAGTTGAATACCATTAATATCCCATATCGATATAAGTGCAAATGACTGTTTAGAGGTTAGGGCTTTGACATGACAGTGACCTCCATGTATTGTCAATTCAGGCAGTGAATTACGACTGGACAGGTATAGTTGAGCGTTCTTTAAGCTATGTCACCGGTAGCGTTCAATCGAGTATGATGATCGAACCTACATAAGTTTTTCAGCATGTCTTTATAGCCCTGTCTTGCGAAGGGAGGGTAAGATGAATGTATTCTGCGGATTTTGGCGACCCTTTTCTGGAACTGCTATTATCACCTCTTTTCTCATTGCTGTGATCATCATCGGGGTTATGAGCTGTGTCGACAACCCCTCCGGGCTCATACCACCCAACTTCACCATCGTCTCCATTATTTTCACCGGTGACTCAATAGGCAGTAAAGAACGGCCTGCTGTCAGTTGCCAACTGGAAAGAAGGTGCGCCCGGGGCAAAGATGAATCTTACTGCGAGGTAACAGTAACCTGGAGATCTCCAGTAGATCAGACAGTGCTGAATTATACCCTTCACAGATCCACTGAACCTGGTATCTCATCCGGCGGCTCCGGCGACAGGATTATAGGAACAACCACAGATACACTCCTCGTAGATTCTGACTCCCTACAGTGGGCAATCACATATTACTATGCGGTAACAGCTCTTAGCTCCGATTCTACAGTACATTGGAGCGATGAGGGAAGCATAACCACTCCTTTGTCACAGTTGCCTACGCCATCGCAGATCTCCGCGGTCGATTTGCCAATGGGGCGCTGCATTCTTACCTGGACTACTTGTCCGGATGAGGATTTCTCCTATTACACGTTGGTAAGGCGACAGTACAGCGGGTCGCTTCACGGGGATACGCTGGGAATCTTCTATGGAGCGCAGGACACCACGTTCGTGGATTCAGTGATTCCGGTGTATATGACAAGGTATTACCAGGTAACCACGACTGATACACAGGATCTCAGCGTCAAAAGCAATATGCTTGCGTACATAAACGACTATGGATTGCCGTGGAGAATGGATCAAACCTGGATGGGCCTCTATTCTTTTGATAGGTACCAGATAATTGAAGGAACATTTACACCATCTTGGGGCGGGGAGTACGTCTTCTTCGTGGAGGTGATATCCAACCCAGAACCACCTTACTATATAACCCACCTAAGAAGTATGTGTACTGAAAACATGACAAGCCAGACTCTTAGCATTGAGGAATGCTTTGAATTCGTACATGTGCCCGGAATGAACGCTGTGCTGATATCATGGTTAACCGTTGCTGGATCTAAGATTCTTGGTCTTTATGACGAGTTAACTCTGAACCGATTGGATAGAGTGATTGTGGACTGGGTATGTGATGGAATGTTGGTTATTCCCTATAGCGGCACCGCACTTATTCACCCTGAGGGTAGCTCCAGCTCGCTGGTTCTTGACCTCTCGATGTTGGAGATTGTAGACACTCGTAACTATTCTTTTTCAGAGGGACAGATGTTGGAGGGCATCGGTGCCTACATCTGGGGGGTTGGTGGTGGCCTGAGGAGGGTGGATCCGGTCACGTATGAAATTATGGCGTACAGTTCTTTCGATGTGCATGGTCAAATTCTGGCTTCATCGAACGGGGAACTTTGTTTCGTTTCAGAAGCCGGAGCCTTCTATCGGTGCGACCCCATTAGCCTTGCGATGCTGTATTCAGTGGATCTTCCATTCCATGATAATGTCTCGCTAGTGGAGGTGCAGGACACTATTTACGCCTATCTATACACAAATCCTGAACCCATGGCGGTTTACAATACAGAAAACCTGGTCTACACAGGTGATGTGGTTTACGAAGAGGGAATGGAATATGTTGACGTCATCGATATGATTTCACTTCCGAAGTTAACGGAAATCTGGTGTACCTGTCGATACTTTGACTTTAATAAGTGCGGAGTCTTTAGTATTAGCAGATGATAATCACCAGGTTTTCTTGTTTTGGATTGTGGCTCCGGCAGAAGACGCCCTCTAACGAAACAGAACCAGCCTGTGAGAGATGGAGTACTCCTCTGCCTGAAGCATGACAATGTAAACACCGGATGGAAGACTACTACCGTCGAAAACGAAGGATATAGGACCGTTGATCATATCCTCCTTGAGGAGGGTTTTGATACGGCGTCCGGAGAGGTCATATACCTGTACAGAGGCATATCCGGGTTCGGAAAGCTCTAACACGATAGTAGCAGACCCCATAAAGGGATTCGGATAACAATACATCGTTGCGGAAAGCTCGAGTATAGGATTCTCCCCTTCTTCCACTGCCAGCCAGTAACCGACTCCTCCTCCACCATAAGCTCCCATGTCATTTCTTAGAAAGCCAAGAGAAGGCCAAAGTGCATATCCGGGGTTCTCAGGGTCCTCTGGGTCGAAGTACATCGTACCGGGATGTCCCGCATCGATACAAGGAGAAATACCATCTGAGAGATGATAATGGGAAAGAGGACCAAAAACGAATATAGGATCAATATCGATCATCCCTGGACCCCAGTACAATATGCTTCCTGATTCCATCACTATTGCTTCTTGGCCGTCCTCCAGGTCAGTATAGGCAATATCCAGTATCACAGGATAAACATTCCATGATAGTCGTATATCCTCTGCTGGTCCATTAGACCAAATGATGGAGTTCAACACCGAAACACTACATGGAAGCAACATACCTCCATGACACATAAGAGCAGAACCCCATATGGCTTGATTCTCAGTGATGGTGCAGTTATGGATACAGACGTCTGGGCTATTAGAACAGACAATGCCACCACCCTTACTACCTGCATGGTTTTCTGCAATGACGCTATTGATGATAGACACTCCATCGCATTTCCACAATGAGATGGCTCCTCCAGATCCCGTACAGGCATCGTTGTACAAGAATACATTACATGCAATTACTCCAGAACAATTAGTTGCATAGATGCCACCCCCACTGGAGTAGTCCCAATACCGGCTGGCTTCGTTGCTCTCGAACAGGTTGCATATGATGTTGAGCGAACAGCCATCCGCGTAGATGCCACCACCTTTTCCACCTCCTCCAGTATCTTCTGAGGCCCAATTGCCAAAGATGATATTACCGCAAATAAGGGGAGAACCATCGAAGCAGGCTATGCCACCGCCAATACAATTTGTTCCATTTCCAATTATTATGTTATCAATAATCGTAGGGGAGGCTGATTCGCACCGAATTCCTCCTCCCTCAGTGGCATTGCCATTTGTGATTGTAAATCCCATAAGTACTGCTGCAGATGATTCGTTATTCTGAAAGCAGACAACAGATCCAGAATTGTTACCATTGATAATAGTTTTAAGGGGTCCACTCTTACTGATGACGGTGATATCCTTCCCAAGGAAGGTGATATTCTCGACATATGTACCGGGAAACACCAGTACTGTGTCTCCATCAGATGTAGCATCAATCGCTTCTTGAATGGTGGGGTAGTCTCCTGGTACGAAGTAAGTAGCTGAGAATGCTATACTGGATGTGAGGATGATAATAAACCATTTCATGTCTAACCTCAAATTGAGTATCGCTGATAATAGGCTGAATGTCAACAGAATGCAGGTAGAGATTATGCATCGGTAGAGGGTGCTTTGAAAGCTGTGGTGCCGTAAACACCATAAATAAATAAGACCCGCGATGAGTTGTTCAGCTTCATAGCAGGGCATCTTGAATGATTATCGAACTTTTTCTGTGCGTGATGCAATGTTGTCCAGACAGACATGTAGAAGCTGTTGAAATTCAGGATTTCACTATAGAATAATATCATTAGCGTCACGGGGTCGAAGAATGAAACATTCATACCAGTTGTTATACCACACAATGCCCTTTATCTGCTGGATTGTATCACCTATGTCCGCTGAAAAAGGATAATCATGAACTAAGCAGGAACGATTACCCTGATCATAACTGACAACGATCTTATGAGAGGCAAGAATGTCGATAACCACAACATCATTGATTGCGGTTAGCACTCCCTCGTAATCTTCGCTTGTCACATTATTTTCATTTCCTGTAGCAGCAGCAGGACAAGGAATAGCAGAGCCCAAACATGTAAGATGTACTACACTTACAGTAGTGTTGCCTGGGGGGCCCCAACCATTAGTCCAGTAGTCCGCATTACCATGACAATCCTCGCTACAATATCCGGTTATTAAGACATTGTCCCCCCGTTGAAGGCTCCAACTTTGATCAGGATCCCATTCAAGAAGAAGACCGTGCCTTATTCCGTTGAATGGATCAACCAGAAAGGCGCATGTAAATGTCTCCGGTATGCCGTAACAGTATCCAGTCATTCCCGGATAGTCATTTGAGGCTGTGCTAGCCACACCGAATACAGTCACCCATTCACCGTCAAAAGGTGATGTTGAGCTCGGACCCTGGATCTCCGCGCAGGACCTCCAGGTTACTGCACTGCCTCCGCCAATTCCTGCATAGCTGATACTGAGATCATCAATGTTTCTGGGCTCAAGAGTCCAATAGTAGTAATCCTGCAGTGCTATTCCGGTGATGTTAAGAGTATCCATGCTGTTTGGGTAGTATGAATAACCACTTTGGTCCCCGATAACACACTGACCGGTTCCATCATCAGCGAAGAAACCTGAACCGGTAGTAGTGGATACAACTGCTTTTGAAATTTCGACAAGAACACCTTCCCATTGTTCAGGATTGTTTGCTGAAGATAGATCAGATGTTGAAACCGGAAAGGATACAGGTAACTGACAGTTGCTTCTGATAAGCTCAACTGTCATAGGTCGCTTGATCAAAGTCATATCGTACATTTCCTCAACTTCACCAATAATTAGAAGACTGTCACCTCTGCTATAGTCAATCATGGAATTCATGATCACTAAACCGCTCCAGGCTCCTCCTGGGTAGTCTGACACTATAGTAAAACCGTTTGGCAGTACTTTCGAAGCACAGGTCACTATACCGGTAATAGCAACTACTTGCTCGCTATACGGTGATTCATCCTGCTGCCCCTGTATCTCATAACAAGTAAGGGTTTCGAGACTATCCAGAAGTCGAACCTGAAGTATGTTACTCCAATTGAATTGATTTTCAGTATCTACATTCTTTACGCAGTAATATGTTGTATCAACCCAGTTAATATCCATGTCAATGTAAAGTGTATCATTGATATCAGAGATTGAAGCAAGGAGAACAGCATCATCGGGATTCAAAGGAATCTCATAGAAAGATCCCCTGTAAAGCTCATACTCTCTGAAAGATCCCTCCTCTGAAACCGTCCACGTCAGAACTACACCGGAAGAATCTTCAACAGCTTCATAGTTCAAAACACATGGAGGCGGGGGGAATCCGGGTGAGACAGGTATTTCTCCGCAGGATACACTTAACAGGATAACAGGTAATACTCTCAGTAGTTTCATATGAACGGCTCCTGTAAAAACTAGAGCACTCGGATATCATTGTCAAGAAGGTCCTTGCGCTATTCTAAATAGAAACCATTAAGAGTATTTGAAGAAGGTAGAGGTTGAGACGAGCATAGTAGGTCAAATTGTTAGTGGTGGGGCACCCTGATCGATTATCGAACTTTCTTTATTGAATCTTCCGATAAAACAATTAAAGTGACTAAACAGATTACTGAATTTCTTGCTACTTCTTGAAGACATCCTGTATCTGTTTGAGTTTCGATTTGAAAAAGCAGGTACATTCAATCATTGATATTGTTGACAGATCTTTTTAATGATAGGTTGCATGAAACCTGATAACTACACGTTGACATACTACGCATATGCGAGGTATATACACGCATCATGAATATGCTAACTAAAATTCTCTCATCCAGAACACGTGCAGAGATCTTTACGATTCTATTCGGATTGAACCCTCATGAATTGCATATAAGGGAGATAGCCAGAAGATCTGAATTATCCGAGGCAACAATACGACAGGAATTGAATAAACTCGCTGGTCTTGATCTTGTGACAAGTAGAAGAGAGAGCAACAGAGTTTACTATTGTGCTAACAGGGACAATCCGATCTATAAAGAAATCCACTCGATTGTGCTGAAAACCACTGGATTGGTTGATGTTTTGAGAGTGGCACTGGAAGATTCTCAAATCGAAGTAGCATTTGTTTTCGGTTCCTTCGCCACTGGTGAGGAATCAGCGAACAGCGATATTGATCTAATGATAATTGGAGATATCGGACTAAGGGCTGTAAGCAGGTTACTTTCTGGCGTATCAGAGAGGATCGAAAGAGAAATCAATCCTCATATTATGACCAGGGAAGAATATCTCATAAGGAGAGTATCCGGGGATCATTTCGTAACAAATGTCCTCAAGGGACCCAAGTTGTTCGTAAAAGAGGATCAGAATGAGTTTAAAGAATTGGGAGAATAACGGTTGGTTGAAGGTTGAGCCTGCCAGCAGAGAAGAGATTCATAATCTTCTGGTTATCAATGAGCGAGATATGCAGGATGCGGAGGGTTCAATATCTGCTGACTGGCAATTTGGAATCGCCTACAATGCCGCTCTGAAACTTTGTACTGTGCTTCTCAGAGCTGAAGGATACAGGCCTGCCCACGGATCCCATCACTATCGAACCATAATGGCAATATCGCTTATTCTCGGAGCGGAATGGGCAAAGGATGCTGAATATCTTGATGCCTGTCGGATGAAGCGGAATACTCTCGAATATAACTATGCCGGTTGCGCAACGAAAGATAATGTATCTGAGCTGATCAAGTTCGTGAAAGATTTCAGGAAAACCGTTTTAGAATGGTTGAGAAACAATCATCCAGATCTCCTATGACTCCTGCGTCATGGCGGAGGGGGTGGGATTTCCTTCGACTCGCTACACTCGCTCAGTGTAAACTCACCATTTTGATCTTCGACTTAAGGTCCGAATCATATATTACAAAATAGTTAGTTAGTGTCTATCCAGAAATAGGCCTTATTGTAATGTGTCGTAGTGTAGCGTTTTCGTCAATAGCTGCCTGACATCCTTCAGGGATGGCATTTCTGGGGAGTATCCCCGTAAAAGCTCACTGCAGACAGACCCCTGCATCTGAACAGATGTTCCAGCTCAACGAACGGAAGATGTTTCTATTCAGGTTATCAACAGGGCAACAGTCGCAAGATTCGCAGCAAATACCGAACTTTGAACGTAGCTCTTGAAGGACTCATGCGACTTCCACATGCAACGGGCAAGACCAAAACATCTTTTTAGCCAAGAGATTATTGATTCCACTCCTGCTCTGAATCGCCAGAGTCTTCTGTAGACATGTTTGCTCCTGCACATGTCCTCGATCTTCATTCCACGTTTCTTCGAGAAGCAGACATCTTTAACACCAAGTTCTTTGATATCATCATTATTCCCATGGGATGCGAATCCTCCGTCAAAGGCAGCTTTCAACGGAACCCGGCCATAGATGTCCTTCTGCCGTATGATCATCTCAACCGGAAGAGTACTGTCAGCAGGATTTCCATCAAGTATCATGCAGTCAAGAACCAGATTTGATTTACCCCCGGTAAGATATACCTTGTGACCGTAATAAGTGTCCCGCCTGTCCTTCCTGATGATATCCGCATGAGGTTCGAAGATGGAGATTATCTTTTCAGAAGCCGGAACTGACTCACCCAGAACCATCCGTCTGTAAGTCTGATCCATCACCCCTTCAGCCATACCGATATGTCTGGACAACCTGCATGCCGTATCCGATGGACATTCAAGTCTATTGGCAACTATCTCTTCAATTGAAGATCGAGCATAACCAATCACTTCACCGGTTATTCTCAGCAAAACCTCGTAGCGCCCTCGGCGCTTCCTCTCACCCCTGCAGTTCCTGATCTCATCCACACGCCTCTTCGCAGAACGGGTTCTGTCATGATATCCACTGAATCCAATCTGCTTCAGTATCCGGGTAATCACCCGAATACTGTCGTAAAGCAGAACTGAATCAAAAGGCTTGGGAATGTTTGATTCAACAACGGTACAGTCACCTCGAACTTCACGACCCTTCTCAATTCCCATCTCAGCGGCATACCGTACAAGCCTCTTTAAAACCATCTCCCATGTCTCAGGTTTAATTGCCTTTATTCCATCAGCGACAGCAGATCTGGATGGAATCTTTCCACCTATTCCGATCCTGCAGAATGACTGATAGATAGGAGTCTCATTCAGATGGAATAGCAGATCATCGTAAGTGAACTGTTCAAGGTGCTTGAGTACCGTAAGCCTGAGTAGCTGTTCCGCCGTTAATCCATGATTCCCATGGTTCTGTTTTCCTGACCTCAGGTCTTGCCAAACTAATTCCTCAAATGTAGGATTCTCATTAATGATTCTGCTGATCTTTTCCAGGAGCTGAGCTCTTGGATGATTTGAGGCGGGAACTGCAAGAGGTAATTGAACGTTTTGTTTTTGGCGCATTTTGGAGTTTGTCCTTTCAGAGAAAATTGCCTATCTGTTTGTGTGGTAACGAAATATAGCGTTTTTTCAGGATTTTGTCAACCCCGAAATGCGCCTTGCTATATCATGCTAATGAGTTATTTATTAATAGGATATGCTATTCTGGATGGGCACTAGTTAAGTAAGTTATGCCCGGCGTTGAATGGCGGGGCATCATGATACATTATCGAACTTTCTTCGATGATCCTCCTGATAACACAATTAAAGTGATTAAACGGGTTTCCGAGTTGCTGGCCACATCTTG
>JAUXIK010000023.1 GCA_030620995.1 Candidatus Aegiribacteria sp. | reverse complement strand
CTTCTGATCTTCTCCGTTGCATGTCCATCCCTGGTCCTGGCGTGGGGTTTTCATGACGCTCTGGATTACGGCACACCCCTGACCTGTGTTACATCGAAATCCTGCGCTATGGGCGGGATCTGGTCTCTTCCTTCAAGCGGCCCGGCATCAATATTCCTCAACCCGGCTGAATTATCCATGCTGGATGGCGCGGAGATAACGGCTGGAACAGGTCTTATTCAATGGCACTCTTACGTGAACGGAGAACTAGGTTTTAACCATCATGATTCCGGAATAGTCATGGGAACCTTCACTGCCGCCGCAGGAACAGTGATATCAGATGCTGTTTCAATCGGAGCAGGTATTTCAAGGATCTCCGATTTCGGATTTGAAGGAGTGAACAAACTCATAGATAATATCGGGTTTGGCATGTACAAAATCGTCGTGATAGACATACTCGATTCTCATGGCACCCTCTGGGAACTCAACGGAGGTGTCTCTGTTGAACTGGCTGACTGGCTGAAAGCCGGAGCATCAGGGGGCCTCAGATTCGGCAGCGGATCCTGGATAATGATACATACCCTGAATGATCAGTCAGTTCCGGATGACACAACAAGCGGAGATTGGAAAGAATCAGATATTTGTGCTCACATAGGTTTTCTCATGCCCTTTGAATTCGGTACCTTCGGCGTATCAGGCACAAACTCGAGCGACCGTTACCGTTCCAGAGTTGCTGTAGGATTCCAGAAGGACTTCGAGATCCTGTATGGAAGTACGCTTGGTCTTGAATTCGATATACAGTCCATTGAAAATGAACCCGAGATATCCGGAAGGTTCTTCGGGTACATGGCGGAGATGTTCCCTCACACCCGATCGATATACAGCGTCGGCTTCTGCAGACCTTCCAACTACCACAAAGCAGCGCTTTCCATCTCAACAGGCGCCTGTATCGATTTTGACAGGCTTGGTATTGACCTTGCCGTTTCCTGGAGGAGCAGAAGCAGAGATGGACACAGTTTCCCTGATGAATATATCGCACATATAGACGACTCCGGCACCTACTACAACGTCGGATTGAACTGGAAGCTGTAATTAACCCGGATTTCTTCAGGAGCTGATCTGTTTTCCTATGGATTGAGCGTAATCCCTCAGTTCATCTTCCATGTCCTGCCAGGATCCGCATACGAACATCACGAGTTCAGGTGCAATATCTACCCTGAACTCTTCACCTCTGATAAATGATGTATCGCCGACGATATGGGATATCCGCCTGCCCATTATCCCGCAGAATCGAATACTCAATCCGGGAAATCGGTTCGGAAAACCAGCCACTTCCGATTCTAGCATTCTCCTTACCTCATTACTGACAGACGTGATTTCTCCTCTCACCTGCGCCGGTTGACAATCTCATCCTGAAATTGAAATATACATTACTAATATTTCATAATATCTGAAAGAAAGGAAAAAATGAAAACACTTACCCTGTCATCCGTAATTCTGCTGGCAGTATTCCTCGCATGCGGAGGAGGCGGAAATCCGGGAGATGCCGTAACAGACATGTTCGATGCCATCCAGGCTGGTAACGGCGAAAGAGCTGTATCCTTCATGTCCAGCAGCGCGCTTGAGGAGATGGAGATCCAGCTGGAAACCATTAAACTGGATCCTGAATTGTCTGCTCAGCAGTTCAGCTCCATGGGAATAGAACTTGATGCGGACAAAATCCCGGACATGACCGCAAAGGATTTCATGGCAGCCATGATTTCTTCTCCAATGATAACAGGCATGATGCAGGAAGCAGAGATTACTGTCGGAGAAGTCACAATCGACGGTGATACAGCAAAAGTTGAAGTAACATCCTCCGTTATGGGCCAGACTGATACTAACATCATTGATGTCGTGCGCGAAGACGGAAAATGGAAGGTTACCGAATTCGGGATGAATATGTAAGTAATATGTTACTTAGGGTCAGGTCTTGCATTCAAGCATTTATGGTCATTATATAATAAGAGATAGTAATAAATGCTTAAATGCAAGACCTGACCCTACTCTAGATTTATATTCTTCCTGGAACAAAATATGGTAATAAATGCTTAAATGCAAGACCTGACCCTACTCAGAGATACAGGTCCCTTTCACCATTACGTATCCTGTCAAGCAGTTCAGACACTCTTATTCTAAGATCTTCTCCTGGCAGCCTGCCAAGCTCTTCCTCCAGAAGTTTCCAGCCCTTTTCCTTTGTCTGCTCCGACGCGTAGTCATCAAGATACTCGGCAAAGGTAAGAATTGCGTTTGGCATGCATAGCGTGTGTACCTTCCCGCTTTTGGCGATATCCATGAAGTAGTGACCGGTCCTTCCGCACCTGTAACCTGCGGTACAGAAGCTGGTAATCATTCCCTGATCAACCAGGTACGATATTACATCCTCCAGTGTGCGGTTGTCAGCCAGTTCGAACTGCTGCCTGTCTCCTTTTGTCTTACCAGAAGCATAGCACCCGATGCCGATGTTCGATCCCGCGTCAAGCTGAGTCACGCCAAGGGAAATAATGCTGTTACGTACAGATTGAGATTCTCTTGCTGTTAGAATCATACCTGTGTAGGGAACTGACAGTCTTATTACCGCAACTAGCTTTCTGAAAGATTCATCATCGATGAGATGCTCAGGATTCTCAACAAAAGGAGTGTTCAGAGCAGGCTCAAGCCTTGGGAAACTGATGGTATGGGGACCCACTCCGCCAAATTTCTCCTCGAGATCGATTGTATGCAAAAGCAGTGACATTACCTCGAAACGGTAATCGAACAGTCCGAAGAGGGCTCCGATTCCCACATCGTCCACACCGGCTTCCATTGCTCTGTGAAGAGCGTACAGTCTCCATCTCATGTTCCCTTTAAGGGTATCGACAGGGTGAATCCTGCGGTACGTTGCCGGGTGATATGTCTCCTGAAAAACCTGGTAAGTTCCAATGCCGACTTCAGACAGCTTTCGGAGGTCATCAATCGGGAGAGGCGCGGCATTGATATTGGCTCTACGAATTTCATCCCCGCTGTGTTTCGTTTCGTAGACCACTTTCAAAGTATGAGCGATAAAGTCGGCGCCGGTCGAGGGATGCTCACCATAAACCATGATCAGCCGCTTGTGCCCTTCGGCAGTAAGCGCTCTTACTTCAGCCCTTATCTGATCATCCGACAGGCAGGTTCTGGTTACGGCTGTGTTCTCACGCCTGAACGCGCAGTAAGCGCAGTTGTTCACGCAGTAATTCGATATATACAAAGGAGCAAAAAAGACAATCCTCCGACCGTACACCTTCCGCTTGATCCTGAGTCCGGCTTCGAATATCTCCCCCCATAATTCATCATTACGGCAATTCAGAAGCGCTGCTGTTTCAACGGGATCAAGGCGTTCAAGCTCAACTGATTTTGCGATTATCTCCCGGATATATGTGTCGGAAGGATTACTCTGACTGTCCAGATGATTCCAGATCAGCTGCTCATCGATAAAGTCTTCACCATTATTCAGGTATCGATCTATTTCATCCTGTTTGATAAGGGAATTGATCCACTTATTCTCCGCATCCGTGGGCATACTCATTTCTCAGAACCTTTTCCAGATGAAACTTTTTCAATGATATCACCTACGATTCTCTCGAAATCCTTTGCAAAATCCGAGTGCCCGTTGTGGTACACAAATGGTTTTCCACTGTCTCCGGAGATTACAATATCCGGTTCGATGGGAATTTTTCCGAGGAAGGGAACACCCATTTCCTCCGCCATCTCCTGACCGCCACCGGACCCGAATAATTCGGTCCGCTCCCCGCAATGAGGACAGACAAAGCCGGACATATTCTCAATTACTCCGAGTACGGGAAGATTCAATGCGCTGCAGAACTGAATTGAGCGTCTGACATCCGAAAGCGACAGCTCCTGTGGTGTTGTTACAATAACTGCTCCCGATGGTTCAGGAATCAGCTGAACAACAGAAAGCGGTTCGTCACCGGTACCTGGAGGACAGTCGATAATCATGTAATCAAGGTCTCCCCAGTTGACATCCTCGAACAGCTGCTTGATAACGTTCATCTTCATGGGTCCGCGCCAGATGACCGGATCAGTTCGACTACCGAGCATGAAATCCACCGAAATGACGGAAAGGGCTCCCATCTCTACGGGATTGACCTTTTCTCCGTCGGAAGTCAATCTGCTGCCCTCCAGGCCGAGCAGTTTAGGAATGCTTGGACCATGGAAATCTGTATCGAGAAGACCTGTTTTAAATCCCTGAAGTGATAGTGAGATCGCAAGATTTGCCGCAACTGTGCTTTTGCCTACACCGCCCTTGCCCGAAAGAACCAGAATACTTCGCTCCGCAGGTGATTTTGAAAGCTTATATGGAGCGGGGGCTTTTTGACTGTTACTCATGATTGAAACCTTCCATATATTGGATATTCGTGATTGACTCGTTAGAATTCAAGAAGTAATTAATATACTGGAATGAATTCATTTCCGCATGAAAGTCAGATTAGAAATAAGAATCCAATACTATGATTTAATCTACGAATAGTAAGGAAAACATGCCGGGTAATAAATACAAAGCCATTCTATTTGATCTTGATGGAACACTTGTCAACTACGATGCCGCTCAGAAATACGCCGCAGCGAAAGCAATTGAACAAATGAGTGAATCGATCTCACCGAATCTTGAACCGAAGGTTCTGGAACAAAAGGTACTTGAACTGGTCAATGGGGATGCTGTTCAGGATATCGAGGCCTGCAGGCCGGGATGGATGCCTGCTGATTCTGCGTATATGCAGAACATATTCACCGAAGCAGGCGTGAATCTACCGTCAGGGCTATTCCTCAGCAATTATTTCGAAGCTATGTCGCAGCACGGGGAGGCGCTTCCGGGAGTTATAGACCTGCTCATCTCACTGAAGAAAGACCATACTATCGGAATTGTTTCAAACGGTCTGGGACCGGTTCAGAGAAAGAGACTGGTAAAGGCGGAACTGATGGAATATCTGGATCTCCTGGTGGTGAGCTGCGAGGCAGGATACGCCAAACCTGACCCTGCGATACTTCAGTTTGCGATGAAACTTGCGGAATCAACACCCGAAAACACGCTTTTTGTTGGTGACAGCGCCGGAAGCGATATGGGTGTGGCGGAAGCATCGGGTGTTGATTTTGTGTTCGTACAGCCTGATGGAAATTTTTCAGCTCCGGGGCCGAGAGTACTGGAACTCAGGAAAACAGCTGATCTAAGAATTTTCTGAAAGACATATGTAGTTGACCATGACAATCCCGTATTCTAGAATAAGATTAATACTCCAAACAGAAAGGTGAATAATGAGAATACTGATGATCGTTCTTCTTGCAGCTTCCGTATCCGCTTTCGCGGGTCTGGTTGAATTCGGCGGTCACGCCGGTGTATTCATACCGGTAGGGGACAGTCTGGACGGCGTGAATACCAGTCCTATCTTCGGTGTGGATATCCTCGCGCATATGCCGACATTCGCCATCGAGGGAAGTATAAGCTATGCTCCTCTCAGTACTGAAGATGTAGGCGGGATAGTTGATTATTCCATGAGCATGATTCCAATACTCGCCGGAGTCCGTACTTATGCAGGACCGATCTTCTACGGTGGTGGTCTTGCTCTTCACATAACATCGTTGAGCGGCGAATTACTGGGTGCAAGTATTGATGACACGGAAACTGACTTCGGTGCCTACGGCAACGTGGGAATGATCTTTCCCACAGGAGGCATGGACATTGAAGCAAGTCTGAAATACCACCTTGTGGATTTCGAATTCAACGACGCAATGCTCGGTCTCACAGCCGGCATCAACTTCTAGCAGCGTTCGGGGACACCCACTCTATTGGTGGGTGTCCCCCTAAAACTTGACGCTCTGGTGCGTGTCCCCCTAAAACTTGACGCTCTGGTGCGTGTCCCCCTAAAACTTGACGCTCTGGTGCGTGTCCCCTCTCTTTTTCTTTCTATACTTCCCAAGAAAAAGTAATCCAGCTACTATGAATATTCCGGTTGACACGAGGAAAGCCTCGGAGTATCCGAAATAGTGAAGGAGAACGCTTCCCAGTATCGGGGCAAAACTTGCTCGAAGAGCGGTCAGCGTTACGTGAAGCCCCTGATATGTTGCCTCCTGCCCGTGGGGCGCGAAGTGCATGCTTGAAATGCTCCATGATATTCTTACTCCCGCCATTCCTACGGCGAAGATCACAAAGGCAAAATAGAAGAAGAAGGTTCCCAGATCAGGGATCCAGTTCCCGACTGCCATTGAAAGCGGATAGAAGGCAAGAACAAGACAGACTATCCCGGTAAATCTGAATGGACGAAGCTTCTCGAGACGCACCCCCAGGATAGGCGACAGGAAAAGTATTCCCATCTGCCCGATAACTCCTTTTGCCATCGCGTACTGCTCGTAATTAAGTCCCAGCCTGTCGGTCGCGAAGAAGGGAATAACAGGCAGTATCATCAGGAACGCGATACCGTACAGGAAAAAGAAGGCCTCGAAGCAGGCAAATTCCTTATCCCTTCTGAAAACGGCCCAGAGACTCCCGAGAAAATGAGCAACACCCTTTCCTGTTGATTTATTTGAAAGACCAGGTTTCATTCCCCTGGCCATGATGGAGAGGAATACGGCCTGTCCGGCTCCGAAGAGGGCTTCCACAACGAAGAGTATCCTGTAATACTGGAAATCAACATCGAGAAGAGCTCCGACGAACATTGCCATCGGAAGGCTGAAGAGCGTAAGAATACTGGACCACCATCCGAATAATCTTGCTCTGTTGCTCGAGCGGTATCGCTGTTTCATTATGGTGTTCTGGGCTGGAATGAGGACGCTGTTCGAAGCGAAGAACAGCAGCAGGAGAAGAAGAAGCACGTTGACATTCGATGAAAAGAACATCAGGGCGACAGGAAGCCTTGAAAGAACACCGATAAGGAGCACAGCCCTGTCGTATCTGCCGCGGCTGTCGATCCAGTGATTAATGAATACGGAAAGAACATTACTGATCGGCCAGAGCATCGTCAGCGCGGTTATCTGCCACTGGGAAGCGTGAAGTCCGTTAACAGCGATATATTCGTGATTGATAATGACACCCACCGATATACCGCCTAGAATAGCGGATATCAGGTGAAGCTTGAAAGCCTTTTTCTCATCTTCGCTCAGGGGGCGGAAAAGCTTTCTATCATCCCTGCCGGAAACGAACGGAAGCCATGAGAATAGTTGCATATCAGCTCTCTGAGGATATTATTCCCTTTGCTTCAAGTACATTTATGATCTGCAGGGCACACTCCTCCGGAGTCGATTCATGGGTTTTAAGAACCAGTTCAGGGGATTCAGGTTCCTCGTAAGGAGCGGATATTCCTGTGAATGAAGGAATTTCTCCGCTTCTGGCCTTTTTGTATAATCCCTTGGGGTCTCTCTCTTCCGCAATTTCAAGAGGCACCTCTACATAAACTTCGATAAATTCATTCTCTCCCTGAATGGATCTTGCGAAATTCCTGTCTTCACGGTACGGGCTTATGAAAGCCAGGATATTCAGAACACCAAAAGAACTGAAGAGTTTTGCGACTTCCGAAATTCTGCGGATGTTCTCCTTGCGGTCCGGAGGTGAAAACCCCAGATCATTGTTGAGGCCGTGCCTTATATTATCACCATCAAGGATCGCGGTTAGAACGCCTCTTCCATGAAGTATTTCTGAAAGAATATCCGCGATAGTGGATTTGCCTGAACCGGACAGTCCCGTCAGCCAGACAGTAGCTCCTCTATGCCCGAGAAGTTCTTCCCTGCCGCTTATATCAACCCCGTGATGATGCCATGTGATATTCATATCCTTTGAACGTTCAGAATTCATCTTTCTCCAATCGGATATCTACATTGTGAAAACTTCACTATCATACGGTCTCCGGAATGGAATTGCTAACTTATTTGTATTAAAAGTATTTGAAAGGATATAATAGTGAATAAAGATATTATCAGAAAAAACCTGTCAAGCTGCCTTACTGACACATCCCCCCTGGAACTCCCCGGCAGAATACGCGGCAAAGTCAGAGACATCTACGATCTCGGAGACAGGATCCTTCTTATCACTACTGACAGACAGAGCGCGTTCGACAGGGTACTGGCTTCTGTCCCCTTCAAAGGTCAGGTGCTCAACCAGGTCAGTGCATTCTGGTTTGACAGGACGAAGGATATCGTACCTAACCATGTTATCTCAATACCGGATCCTAATGTGACGCTTGCGATGAAATGTGAAGTATTTCCTGTGGAATTCATCGTGCGGGGATACCTCACGGGCAGTACAAGTACTTCAGCATGGACACTTTACAGCAATGGGGAACGGAATATCTGCGGTAATGCCCTCCCTGACGGCATGGTGAAAAACCAGAAATTCCCTGAACCCATCATCACTCCCACAACAAAGAGCGAAGAACATGATGAATCAATCTCGCCCGAAGAAATCGTTGATCAGAAACTGATGTCTCAGGAAGAATGGGACGAAGCCTCGGATATCGCCATGAGACTTTTCCGCAGAGGAATGGAGATAGCCTCTGAACACGGTCTTATCCTGGTCGACACAAAATACGAACTCGGCAAGGATGGCAATGGCAATATTATTCTCGTAGATGAAATCCACACTCCCGATTCTTCACGCTACTGGATATCGGAGAGTTATCAGCAGAGATTCAATAATGGTGAAGAACCGAAGAACATCGATAAGGAATTTCTGAGACTGTGGTTCAGGGACAACTGCGATCCGTACAATGATAAAGAACTCCCAGAAGCTCCGGATGAACTTGTCGTGGAGCTATCCTCCCGCTACATAAGGCTCTATGAAATGATAACAGGTAAAGTTTTTAAACCGGAGACAGATGGTAATCCGATTGAGAGGCTGAGGAGGAATCTTTCGTCATTTATCATCTGACCCTCTGACTTTTTCAGGGTCAATGGAAATACTTCCGAACAGATCTCCGGATTCCTCATCATCATCGGGGATCACGATTTCCTCAGCCTGCTTGAGTACTTCTGCAACTCGCCTGTGATATTCTTCCGTCTTCTCATCGAGTTTTTCCGGAGATATGGGCTGACCGTTCCCGCTGTCCTCTGGAACAGCCTCTTCTTCTGATATTTCAGTTTCTTCTTCGGGGGACTCAGCTGCAGGCTCACTCTCTTCTGCGATTGTATCATCATCGATCGGAGTACCTTTTATACTTGAAATGATCTTCTTTCCGCAGAGCTGCACGCCTATCGCGCCTTCACTTGTTACTCTGTATTCCGAGATAAGACAGTCATCTTTTCTCTTTCTCATCCTCTTTGTCCGTTCGAACCAGAAATCCAGTTTTATTTCTGTTTCGTGGGTGAAGAAGATAGCAGTCCCTCCTTCGGGAACGAATCGGTATTCCTTGTCAAGTATGAAGCTCTCCACGCTGAAACGCTTGATATAAGCGATTCCGGTACTCTTCTGCTGATAAACAGCTGTGAAGACTAAACTCTTGTCGAGTACTCCGCAATAGAGTATTTCGCCGTCAATAAAATATTTATCCTGAACCGGTATAACTCTATAGGTTCCATTCTTCAGGAAGAACACGAACCTGTCGTACTCGGAAACATTGAATACCTTCTCACCCTTGATGGAAGTACCAAGCAATCCGGTTTCGGGATTGAATCCAGCTTTCAGGTTCCTGATAGCAACTTTCTTGACATCGATATTGCTGAAATCCTCAATACTGGTCCGGCGGGGATAGCCTTTTCCGTACTTCTCAAGAAGCCGTTCCAGATAGTCTACCGCGAATTCGACAATATTGCGAAGATTGAACCTGGTTTTCTTCATTTTCTTCTTGATATCACTCATCTCTGCCCTGTGACTCTCGATATCAAACCTTGATATCCTTCGAATCTTCAGAGAGAGCAGCTTGTCAATATCCTCTTCTGTGACATCGATCATCTGCTTTTCAATAAATGGCTGAAGACTGTGTCTCACCGCGTCCCGGACGTTCTCCCAGGATGTGCATTCCTCAATACTCTTATAGAGCCTGTTCTCAATAAAGATCTGCTCGAGATCAAGCCAGTGAAGCCTGTTCCTGAAATCATCAAGCTCAAGTTTCAGCTCAAGTTTCAGGATTTCTATCAATCTGCCCGTACTGTAATGGACGAGTTCTGTAACGTTTGTCTCAACCGGATAGCCATCCTGAATGACAATGATATTTGAGGTGTGCGGTTTTTCACAGTCAGTATGCGCGAAAAGCAGTTTGAGCCCTTCATCGGCATCGACACCCCTGGAAAGCCTTACATTGATCTCGACCGAATCAGTTGTGTAGTCATCAATTGATGCTACTTTTATTTTACCCTTGTTTGCGGCCAGTTCAATCGAGCTGATTATTGATTCAGTCGTTGTGCCCCAGGGGAGTTCCCTGATAATAAGATTCTTCTGACCCTGCTTCTCTATTCTGGCTCTGTTTCTTATCCTTCCCCTGCCGTCATCGTAGTCTGTTACGTCGATTCTTCCACCCTGAGGAAAATCGGGAAACAGTTCAAATTCCTGATCCCTCAGACAGGCAACCTGAGCTTTCAGAACTTCCTGAAAATTGTGAGGCAGGATCCGTGTCGACAGGCCGACCGCGATACCCTCAGCTCCGAGAAGGAGAACAACGGGTAGTTTCACAGGCAATAGAAGAGGTTCGCTGTTTCTGCCGTCATAGCTCGGAGAGAAATCCGTTATCCTCTTGTTGAAGAGGGTTTCTCTTGCAAGGTCGGTAAGCCTGCACTCAATGTACCTTGGCGCGGAAGCCCGGTCACCTGTGAAAATATTCCCGAAGTTTCCCTGCCGTTCGATGAAATAACCCCTGTTCGCGAGCGAAACCAGCGCATCTCCTATGGATTGATCACCGTGGGGATGATATTTCATGCAGTGGCCGATGACATTGGCAACCTTGCTGAACCTTCCATCGTCCATCTCGAACAGGGACCAGAGTATCCTGCGCTGGACCGGTTTGAGTCCGTCGGCATCATCAGGTATGGCTCTGTCCTTTATCACGTAGGAAGCGTATTCAAGGAAATTTCTGTTGAATAACTTCTTCAGGCTGGTGTCGCTCATATGAGGTTCTCCATAATGAATTCACGCCTTTCCGGAGTGTTCTTGCCCATATAAAATCTGAGCATGTCGGGCACTTCTTTCAGGCGTGTTATTCGAACCGGCTCGAGTCTGATATCCGGGCCGATGAACTGGCCGAATTCCTTTGGTGATATCTCACCCAGACCTTTGAATCGCGTGACCTCAGCTTTCTTTCCAATCTTCTCAATCGCTTTATCCCGTTCCTTCTCGCTGTAGCAGTATAACGTTTCCTTCTTATTCCTGACTCGGAATAATGGTGTCGCCAGAATGAACAGGTGCTCATCAAGAACAAGACCTTCGAAGAAATGCAGAAATAGAGTCAGCAGCAGATTTCTGATGTGCATTCCATCAATATCGGCGTCGGTAGCGAGAATTATCCTGTTATACCTCAGTCCTTCGATATCATTCTCAATATTCAGGACTCTCATGATGTTGTAAATCTCTTCGTTCTTGTAGACAGTGTCCTGCCGGTGGCCGTAACAATTCAGCGGCTTGCCTTTCAGAGCGAAGACAGCCTGCGAATACACATCCCGGCTGGCAATAATACTTCCTGCGGCGCTTGCCCCCTCAGTGAGAAATATTGAGCTTTCCTCCGCTCTGGGATCGTTGTCGCCAAGGTGGATTTTACAGTCCCTCAGGTTAGGAATTCTCAGAGCGATCTTCTTGGCCTGCTGTCTGGCTTTTTTCTTCACATTGCTGAGCTCGGTGCGTACTTTCTGATTTATCTTAACTTTATTAACCAGTATTTCAGCGTCTTTCGGATTCCTGTGAAGATGCTGTTCGAGTTCGGTTTTGACCGTATTTACAATCCATCCCCTGATGTCACTGTTACCCAGCCTGGTCTTGGTCTGAGATTCGAATACCGGCTCCTTAAGACGAATGGAAATCGCGGCGATTATTCCCTCACGAACGTCCTGGCCCGAATAGCTTTCACCGGTGAAGGAATTGATCCCCTTGGTTACACCCTCCTTGAATGCCGAGAGATGAGTGCCTCCGCTGGAAGTGTACTGTCCGTTGGCAAATGATAGATACCTCTCACCAAAATCAGTTGTATGAGTAAGGACAAATTCCAATGTTTTCATTCGGAAGAAAATTACCGGATATATCGCCGTATCACCTGCTTCATCGTACAGAAGATCTTTCAGACCATCTTCGGATATGAATGTCTGTCCGTCCATTTGCACCTTGAGCCCGGCATTGAGATAAGCGTAATGCTGACACCGATCCTGCAGAAATTCCTCCCTGAATGCGTAGTCTCCAAAGATTTCAGGATCAGGTGTGAATTCAACCAGAGTCCCGTTCCTCTTCGAGGTTGAACCTGTCACATCACTCTGCAATACTCCTCTGCAGAATACAACCTCCCGATATTCACCATCACGATAGGCTACCACCCTGAAACGCTCAGACAGAGCGTTCACTGCCTTGGTTCCAATTCCGTTCAGTCCAACGCTGAACATGAATACATCCGTGTTATACTTGGCTCCGGTATTGATCTTCGAAACACATTCCACCAGCTTGCCCAGCGGAATTCCCCTTCCAAAATCCCGTACAGAAAGAGAACCGTTCCCCTGCCTGACTCTGATACGCTTACCGCACCCCATTATAAATTCATCAACCGAATTATCCATTACCTCCTTGAAGAGGATATAAATGCCATCATCGGGATGAGAACCGTCTCCAATACGGCCGATATACATACCGGTTCGAAGACGTATATGTTCAATTGAGGAAAGTGTTTTGACCTTGCTCTCGTCATAAACTGAGCTGGATTCATCAGAATTCTGTTTTTTGTTCATTTTATACCATATGTTCTGTATTCATTAATATTCCACCACATCATATAGTATAATTCCAAGATATTCGATTCGCTACCCTGGCCCGCATAATATGTTGTCTAACGAATGCGGCAAGTACCCTGTATATTGATGATTCAAGTGGTTATCTCCTGCTTCCGCAGGAGCATCTCCGCTCCTCCTAGATCCGCATATTTTACCAGGTTGCGTAACGAAACGGTGTAAAAGCGCTCGCAGACAAGGCATGCGAATGAGATCGACGAAGATGTATTATATATACTTCAAGGAAGGTCGATTGAGCATAACGCAGTATGCGAGTGTCTTATGCGCCGTTGCAGTAGTAACTCTGGTGAGATATGCGGTCTAGAATAAACCAAAGAATCAGATACGCTGCTGTGGGAATAATCATCCGAACAGCTAACGGTGAGCTGGCAGTCAGGAAAATTAAAGGAATACTGGCCAGACCTGCAACAACTGGTTTCCATACATGCTTAAGCAGCGGAAGCGGACCACTTTTCCTGAGAACGATATAGTAAAGCACTGACATGATAAGATTGGATAACAAAACCATTCCAGCCGCACCGGAAATGCCAAATCGAGGGATCAGAAGAAAATTGCCGATTACGCTTAATGCTATCGCAACAGAAGTTATCGGTACGGTAACTTTCTGCTTGCCGGAGGCTATGACGCTTGCGATCAGGTAATTCATCCAGAACACAATCGGGATCGCAGCCATCAGAATGAAATACGCAGTTTCAACCTCTTCCGTTTCGAGTCCTCTCAGAAAATCTTTTCCCCAGATGAGACGGAGAAAATCAGTTCCTCCGGCAAATACGGGGATCATCACTGCTCCTGCGAGACCGGTCACCAACTGGGCTATAGATACCATTCTGGTTTTAGCTGTTTCCCAGCCGGATGCAAATGCCCTGCAAAGGCCGGGGAATAGAGCACCAGGCAACAGACATGGAGTTATCAGGAGAACGAACGTCTCCATAATTCTGTAAGACTCCTGATACGCACCTACCGCTTCTATGCTTGATAATCCTCTAATAATCACGTTATCAAGCCTCTGGAAAGCTACAAGCATGAGTCCCATAACTCCCAAAGGCCAGCTTTCCCGGAGTAGTTTCAACATGTGTTTCCTGGAAAATCCGGGGCGAATCCTGATACTGAACCTGCCAAGAAATGCAAAGCTGGTCATAAGCATTACCAAAGCTCTTATTGTGTATGTGGCTGAAGCAGCAAGAGGTCCAAGGTCTACTGCTACAACAAGCAGAACCAGAAAAAGAGCTGCAGCACCCCCTGCTATCCGGGTTGTAGCTTCGTAGATCATGCGCTCCCGTGCCCGGAAAACCGCATACTGAAGCTCCGCAACAGCCTCCATGGCTGACCCAAGTCCTATAAGCAGTATCATGAACATCTGTTCATTCCCGTATCCAGCAACAGTGGAAGCAAGAGCCAGAAGCACCCAGGCTGCGATAGTTGTGAGAAACCTCAACCCCAGAGCGGTTGAGTACAACTCCTGTACTTTTGTTGTGTCGAGACTGAATTTCCTGTTGGAAACGATTGATACACCAAAGTCAGCTAGAAAAAGAAGTATCTGACTCAGCGCAACTGCAAAGACAAGCATGCCGAAACGGCTGTTGTCCAGATACCGGGACAGAATCATCAGGGATACAAATATTCCCCCTTTTCCGAATAACTGTCCCGCAAGCATGGAGATCGAGTTCCGTACAGTACTGTGAGATCCTGGCGTAATTCGATTCATATGCGCATTCTTCTTTAGAGGCAGTAATATAGATGGAAACGAATTGAAGATTGTATCATATTATGCAGTCTGTAATTAGCAAAATGCCCGGAGATCAGAATGATTGTTTCCTCTCAATGCGGGCTTTCAGTCGCCAACTGCGAAACACAATTTTCGAGATTACCACTATGTGCTTTCAGGGAAGCATCTCCCGGATCTTTATGGCGAGATCCCGGATTCCTTTCTTCCTCCCCGGGAAGTCAAACACACTTTTGTCCTTCGTTTCCTCAAGGATGGAGCAATCGGCTCCGAGTTTACTCACGAACTCCTCAAAACCTTCGGGCAGCTCGAATGTTTCCCGTTCCATTACTATAGCGAGGGCTTCCTCTCTATCGATTACTCCCGCTCTTATCATGTTTGAATAGAGATATTCGTACTTTCCGAAGCCCGATTTTCTCCTGAACAGATAACTGGAGTGAGGTGTACCCAGGCAATCGTATCTGATATCGGACATGGACCTGTTATAGTCCAGCTCCCTGTTGAGGGTTTCGTAGATCATGGGAAGATCCCATTCTATGTAATCCGGCAGGTTGAAGTATTTCACTCCGAACATCCTCTTCCAGCTTGGAAAGAAGAAATCCCAGGCCAGGCTCTTCCTGGAGAACCGGTCCTTCATGATGTTCCAGAAGCATACTCTGTCCATGTATGCGTATTCAGGGGGTGGAGCCTCGGTAATGTCACTGAATCCACCTGCTATGAGCCTGATCCCGTGGATGTCTGCTATCCTGAATATTGTTGTGGGAATAAGTACAACACATGCAGAGCAGAATTCGCCTGTCTGGCGCAGGGCGTGACCGTAAACTTCGTAAAGGAACTTCTTCGAGGGTGAATAAGTGTAGAGGTCGACACCCAGCCTGTCAGCCCCGCTTTTTACGAAGAGCTGGGCTCCATCCTCGGCGAATCCATTGTCCAGATTAAATGCAAGAGGGGTCATCCCGTACCTGGACTTCAGAAGCCAGAGGCAATAGGTTGAATCCTTGCCTCCGCTGAAAGGGACCATGCAGTCATATTTTCCCCTGCCCTTACCCCGGTATCGGTCCATCATCTTCGCCAGTTTTCTCTCTCTTGCATCCCAGTCTATTCCGGAGTACTTCACATCATGTTCCCTGCAGACCCTGCATACACCATTTTCATCAAAATCAATGTTCGGGTAATTCTCAGGAAGAATACACCGGGTGCACCTTCTTACCTCATCAGTCATCTCACGCCTTTCTTTCAGGAAAAACAATATTTCCGACTAAATTGGTATATAATAGACAGGATCGCTTCAAGCTATACCCTGTAAGAGACTTCTTCCTCAAGTCCGGCTTCTCTGAGCGCTTCCTTCCTGCGAACCTTCCTGGTGGTTGTCTTGGGGAATTCGTCCTCTCTGATAATAAACCGCGCAATTCGTTTGTACAGAGGTTGTGATGAATTAAAATCACGCACAACTTTTTTCATGTACTCCGCAAGATATTCAGTTGAAAGGCTGAAATTGTTCTCCTCGGCGTATTCAATGAATTTCTCCATGTTCGGCACGATAATAAGCCATATCTCCTCGCCTTTGGTCTCCGTCTTCTTTCCCGTAGCCATGCATTCAAGGATATTGAGATCCTGGCTGATTTTCATCTCTATCTCTTCTGGATAGACATTCTTGCCGTTCTTGGCGATAATCACATTCTTCTTCCGCCCGGTTATGAAAAGGTATCCATCGTCATCAATATGGCCGTAATCACCCGTTCTGAACCATCCGTCATCGGAAAGAACTTCCGCGGTAGCCTCCGGATTGTTGAAATACCCTTTCATGATGTTTGGGCCTTTCACAATAATTTCCCCGTTACCTTCCAGATCAGGATCCTCGATTCTGACCGTAACCCCTGGAAGAACCGGTCCCACCGAACCGATTCTATTGCGTTTTTCCGTATTGACGGAAATAATCGGAGCGGTTTCAGTGAGACCATATCCCTGAATGAAGGTGAAACCAAGTTTCAGAAAACCATCAACGACATCTGGAGCGATGCCCGCTCCGCCGGAAATGCACAGTCTCATGCTTCCACCAAGCTTATCGTGAACCTTCGAGAATACCTTCTTTCTCATACCTCTTCTTCCAAGAATCTCACCAACCGAAGAAATGGTGAGCCCCAGACGATATTTGAACGGACCGCCCTTCATGGATTGAATCGCTCCGAAAATTTTTCTGTACATTGCTTCCCAGAGAAGAGGGACGGCCATCAGAATAGTAGCTTTCGAGTTAACCATGTCCTCGGCCACATTCCTTATTCCTCTGCAGATGTAAATTGTTGATCCGATTGTAACAGGACAAAGAAAACCGCATGTACATTCGAATGTATGATGCACTGGAAGAATCGAAAGGAAGACATCATCAGCATTGATATCTACTATCTGTCTCATCTGCCTGACATTGGCAAGAATGTTATTCTGTGACAGGACAACTCCCTTGGCCTGACCGGTAGTTCCGGATGTATAGCAGATGGAAGCCGGAGCATCACAATCCCAGGTGTCCGGAAGATGTACTGAGCTTCCGGCTCCTTCACGGATCAGGTCATTGAATACTGGAATTCCTTCGCAATGAGCGGTATTCATCGCGACCATCCTGATATTACGGCTGGATAGTATATCAATGAAATCATCTGCATATTTTTCATCAAAAAAGATAATATTCGATCCTGAATAATGCAGGATTGTAAGCATTTCCGGTACAGGGAGCTCCCGGTCAATAGGAACGACTATGCCTCCTGCCCTCAATGTTGCGAGGTATGTTACGGCCCAGGCGACGCTGTTCATACCGGTAATCCCAACAACCGGCTTTTCCTCTCTGTCAAGAAGTGCCCTTGCAAGGCAGTCAATTTTTCTTCGCAGATCATGGAATGTAATTGACCGGTAATTACCTTGACTGTCCGGTTCCTGGAACGCAATCTTCTCAGGATACTTCTCAGCAACTCGCATGAGTGCTTCGGGAATACTGGATAAACCCTGCACATCATGAAGTGCTTCGCCAGAGATATCGAATTTCATATACGCCCCTCACTAAAAAAGTAAATACATACCTGTACAATCGGACAAAATACCCCTGACATCAATAATACAGTCGGGAGGTATTGAAAAGTGGGGGTTAATCATTAAATGATGCTGCTATCCTCAAGCCAATGTACGGATACCCAAGCCCGGGCTCCGGCCGCATTCTCGCCTTACATTCGCAGTCTTCCATTGATGAAAGCCAGCTCCCGCCTCGTACAACAGGAGAAGAATCCGGATGCACAGGCTGACACCATTCCCAGACGTTTCCGGCTATATCATAAAGTCCCCACGCATTAGCCGGAAAGCTCCCGACCGGCGCTGCATGAGTGAAACCATCATCAATGGAAGGGTGTCTTCCAAGAAGTTCTTCATTACTGTCAGACAGGTTAAGCAGGCTCCCGTCAGGTCTCCTCGAACCCCATGGCCAGGGTCCCGATCCTCCGGCAATCGCAGCTGCGAACCATTCTTCCTCTTCAGGAAGTCTGTATGACAATCCCAGAGTATCATTGGAAGAAAGCCACGTGCAGTATGCTTCAGCAGCCTTGAAAGAAAGCCCTGATATCGGGTACTCTTCAAGTCCATCCCGAATAGCCCATTCTCCCGAAGGACTGATATAAAATGGTATGGGATAATCACCCTGGAAAATCTCTTCAATCGTATCTGTTCTCCCCCACCGGTTTGAAGTGTCTTTCCGGGGAGAGGATTCCAGTTCACTGAGATATTGAAGGAATTCTGTGTTGGTTACTTCATATCTTGAAATAAGATACGCTGCAAGAGTATCGACAGGTTCATTCATGCTGGATAACCGTACTGTACCGGCAGCTCCGGAAGGAACCAGTATCAGGTCATCTGAATACTGTTCAGGAAGAACCCGGTGAAAACTGCGTGGAACATTGGAGAGAAGAGAAAAACTGTCTTCAAGAACAATCAATTCATCAACAACCAGAATTACCTGATGAATCCCTGGAGAATCAAGAAATACCCGTGTTGGAGTATACCCTCGAAACGAACCATCCAGCTGAATGGAAGCTCCGGAAGGCTCACTTGAAAGATCCACTGAAAACCGATAAGGAAGGTGAATGATTACTTTCTCACCTGACATGTCCGGAACGAGAATAGTGTCTACAGGCACGCGGCCTGGATATGTCAACGTGATACTCAAACCATCATGCTTCACAGGTATCCGGACAGGCGCTATCCAGCAGAAACCCTCTCCATCCGATACTTCAGCACCGGAAGGTACAGATAAAACCTGAACATATGCAACAGGCCGGGAAGTATCGAACAACAATGTTACAAGAAGAATCATCATTGCTGAAAGAAGGATCACGGCCCAGTTTCGCAGAAAGAATCCCGCCATGATCTTCTAGCCCGACCAATCATTACTGAAAACAGCCCTTATATCATCAAGAAGCTGTCCCATCCGGATATCCCTCCAGAATCTTTTCCAGATATATGAAGGTCGGAAATAGAACTTCCTGTGAAACCTGGCATAGTAATGCTGGATTGTATTCCAGTCGAGGTTCTCGTGTTCCCATACCTCTGACGTTGCATGGAAATTGTACTTGTCCCAGTCCCTGGAGAGTATTCTGCCCTCCATATCTATCTGCCTGAAAAGTGCCGACGAAGGAAACGGAAGGGTCATGGAGGCTTTTGCATAGGTCAGCGGAAGGCTTTTTGCGAATTTTATGGTCTCCTTTATGGTCTCTACTGTATCTCCGGGAAGCCCAATCATAAAAAAGCCAACGGTTTCAAGACCGGCCTTATGGGCAAGAGTCACAGCATTCCTTATCCTCTCAGGTGACTGGTGCTTGTTGACGTTCTTCAGAATCCGCTCAACTCCGCTTTCAATTCCGAATGAAACCTGGTAACAGCCGGCTTTTTTTGCAAGCATAAAAAACTCACTGTCAACATCATGAATATTAACTCCAGTGGGAAGCGCCCACGGAGCCGGGAAATGTTTTTCAATAAGAAGCCTGCATACATCTTTGGCTCGCCCGATATCAGCCGTGAAATTATCATCCTTAATATGAATATCCCTGAAACCCGCCTCGAGCATCCGGAACATCTCATCAACAACCCGTTCAGATGATTTTGAACGTACCTTATGTCCGAAAACATTCTGACTGCAGAATGTGCAGAAATAATTGCACCCTCGATTTGTCTCCATGTACCCGACCGGATTCCGGCGCGAGGCAATATGCGGAGAATAATAATAATCAAGGTTGTGAAGATGCCAGGCGGGATAAGGAAGATCGTCCAGATCAGCAATCATCTCCCTGCAGGCTGTCATAGTGTAGTTATTGCCTGTTCCGAAAGCTATTCCTGAAATATCCTTCCACTCCATCCCTTCGCAGATGTCAACAATAGTCCTCTCACCCTCACCGATAGTCACAATATCGAACTGGCTCTCCTCAAGAACCTCGCGGGGCATGGATGTTGCATGTATGCCTCCGCACATCGTCACGACATCAGGAATGATTTCTTTAGCGATTTCAGCCAGCTCGCGAGCCTCGCTGTAAAGCGGGGTCGTGAATGTGATTCCAACATATTCAGGTCTGAAGGAACTGAGAATATCCCGATATGCTCGCATGGGGTCTCTTTCAATCATCAGGTCAGCGATTCTGACATCATGATCAGCGGATAGAAGCGCCCCGGCCAGACTGGCCAGTGTTACGAACGGAGCGGCTGTAATAGCAACCCTGATCTTGCTTCTGTCGTATACGCCGATTGCTGACTGCGGATTGACCAGCAGAATTCTGCTCATGCCCCTCGTTTCGTTCATCTGTTGCAAATACCCGGAGAAAGAAGATAACCGCTCACACTCTCCGGTCAAAGAGGTAATAGATAGATTTCATATGACTCTGTATAATCATTGATCGGGCAGAGCTTGACATAACTTTATGGGGTGGCAGATGATCAAGGAATACTCCATCGTATTATCCGGAACGAACTGATGTTCAATATGACGCCGGACTGGAACTTCGCAAGGAGAATACTGGAATCAGATCCGGACAGAGTCCCTGCCGGTCTTTCTGAATTACCAGCTTTCACGGCTCTCATTCGCCATCAGATGCTGAGCGGAAATCCCTCTCCAGATGAAGATATCCTGCTGTCAGGTGTGCTTCAGAATATTCCTGACAGAAACGGCGCACGTCTTCTGATGGATGAATGGGAGAATCGCGATAACGATATTATCGAGTATTCCAGAGAAGCACTTCGGCATCTCCCCGGGAAAACACGTTTATCCGGAAAAATATTTTTTGTTGCCGGTTACGACATCGGGATTGTAGCTCCACCTGATGTAGCTATCAATATCGCTCATAAGCATTTTATCAACTATCCGGATGATGTCGGGTATTACCTGATACATGAAGTTCATCATCTTGGATTTCTCTCACATCGCACAATGCCGCCCATCAAGGAAAGTCTGCTCACCGTCCAGGGCCTGCTCGACCTGATCTTCTTCCTGACCCAAATGGAGGGTATGGCGGTCCATGCTGCTTATAAAAGAAGGGAAACAGAGGGGCATCTGGAAGATGATGATGATTACAGACTCTATTACGATCCTGCGGAACGTTTGAGTATCAGGACGAGATTCCGGGAAATCTGCGATTCAATTGCCGATAAAGAATCGCTGACTGATGGTGAAATCAACATTGCTCTGAACGCCATGTCATCGGAGGAACGGTTATGGTATCGTTACGGAGCTCTTGTATCCTTGAAGATGGAGAATGAACTCGGTCTGGACGCTCTTGTTGCATCAATCGAAGAACCTGGTTTCTTCATGGAGTATGCTCAGATACAAGTCTGATTCAATCCGGATAGTCCGGAAGCATTTTACCTGTTATGGTATTCATTACAGATAAATGTCACTCATATATTGAATACAGTCATAAGGAAGGACGCCCAATGATTCCAAAAGAACTTGGCGGTTATTCAAACCTGTTCACTGAATACACGGAGCTTCGCGTACAGGAAAACCGCTCTGTCCGCATTACCGTTGTAAACGGTGATGTAATGGGCAACAGCAGTGCTTCTTCCAGCGGAGTTTCCGCGAGGACATACAGTAACGGTGTATGGGGATTCGCTTCCGATCCGGAGATCAAAGACGAAAATATCAGGAAGGTCATCGCCTTCGCCACGAGGAATGCCAGGTTTCTTGACAGCAGGGAAAACAGAGTGGGAAACCCGCTGCCTGTGACTCTGGGAAACGGTGCATGGGATTACTCAACTTCAAAAGCCAGAAAATCTCAGAAGGATATCATCGATTTTGTCAGAGAAATTGACTCCAGGATACTGCAGAAATTCAAGGAAATCAGTTCAAGAACGGTTTCGCTGGGGCTTCTCGATATGGAGAAATCTCTCCTGACCTCGGATGGAGCTTCAGCCTATTCGATGATTCCAAAATCAATCATGGTCATCGCCCTGTCAACCGAACGGGACGGACAGTCAATCGAACTGTACGATATCTACGGCGGCTTCGGGCAGTTCGAGGATGTTTTTACAGCACCTGATTCCCTCTTTGAGCAGATGGACCGGCATTATGATCACCTCCGACGGAAAGCTGAAGGGATATATCCCGATGCAGGGATAAAGGAATGCATCCTTGATGCCGACCTGGCCGGGATCCTCGCGCATGAGGCAATAGGGCATACAACTGAAGCTGATGGTGTTCGAGGAGGGTCGATAGCCGCCGACTACCTTAATAAAGAAGTTGCAAGCCCGCTTATTACGATGGTCGACTTCGCTCATTCGGCTTTCGGAGAACTCTGTCCCGTCCCCGTATTCATCGACGATGAAGGTACTGAAGCTGAAGATGTCGTGATTATTGACAGAGGAGTTCTGAAACGGTTCATGCACAATAAGGAGACTTCAATCCTGTTCGATGACGAACCGACGGGAAACGCGCGGGCTTTCCGCTTCAATGACGAACCACTTATCAGAATGAGGAATACAGCAATTCTTCCGGGGAAGAGCAAACTCGAAGACATGATCGCCTCGGTTCAGGACGGATACTATCTCATGAGACCCAGTAATGGACAGGCTGATTCCACCAGTGAGTTCATGTTCGGCATCATTCAGGGTTACGAGATCAGGAACGGCAAGCTGGGAAGAGCATTAAGAGACACGACTATTTCCGGAGTAGCTTTCGATATGCTCAAGACGGTCACTGCGGTATCGGATGAAATGAAATGGACATCAGCAGGAATGTGCGGCAAGAAGCAGCCTATTCCTGTGTCCATGGGCGGTCCGGCTATCAGGTGCAGAGTCAATATCGGAGGCAGGTAATGAGCAGCAGAAAAGATGTTACGAACTACTGTATTGATACCATGCTGAAGGCTGGTATTCAGAAGGCTCAGTGCACACTTAGTGACAAAAGCAGGGATGAATTCAACGTGGATAGCGGGGAGATCAGCCTTCTGAGAACAACGAATGACACGTCTCTCCACATGATGGGGATAGTAGACGATAAAAGGGGTTCTATCTCTATCAACAAGACCGATACTGAATCACTGGACAGGGCTGTAAAAGAAGTGCTTGATCTGGCTGAATCCTCTGAGGCAGACAGCGCCAACGACATCTCGGAGATGCAGCCCTCAAAAGTATTCCAGAAGGGATCGACAGAACCGAATCTCAATCTGATGTATAACAGAATTACCGCTTTTCTTGAGTACAGCCGGAAAGCTTATCCATCCCTGATGCTCGAGCAGGCTATTCTGGATTTCGTATCGAAGAAAAGCTACTTCCGTAATTCGAACGGAGTCTATTTCGAATCTTCACGAGGTATCTACAATTTTTTTCCTATGTTCACTTCAAAGGATGGCGCAGATATTTCCTCCTTCAACTACTCGGGATTCTCATCGGGGAATCTCGACAGGGAACTTCATGAATACGGCTCCATCGACACCCTCATGAGACAGTCCACTGAACAGATCAGCACAAAGGAGATATCGGGGAAGTTCACCGGTGAGATTATCATCACACCTGACTGCATGAACGAATTCATATCTCATATCACAATGTTTCTGAGTGACTATCCTCTTATCAGCGGAACCTCCATCTACAAGGATTCCCTGAATGAACTGATAGCTGATCCGCAGCTGACCCTTCATTCAAGGCCCGTGTCCGACGAGATATCTGATGGATACTTCTTTACACCGGACGGATACGAAGCCCTGAACAGCACCATTATTGAGAAGGGAGTGCTGAAAACATTCCTCCTCGGTCTTTACGGCGCGAACAAGACGGGAAAACCGAAAGCGGTGAACTGTGGTGACGCGTATGTAATCGATGCCGGAAAACACTCTTTCGAGGAGATGGTCTCCTCTGTGAAAAAAGGAATTCTGATGTGCAGGTTCTCCGGCGGCAACCCGAGTGATAACGGAGACTTCTCGGGAGTGTGCAAGAACAGCTATTACATCGAAAATGGTGAAATACTCTATCCTGTCAGGGAGACCATGATTTCCGGTAATCTCGATAAAGCACTCAGGAACATCAGGCGAATCTCCAAAGAAAGGATCAACTTCGGAAGCGAGATACTGCCCTGGGTCCAGGTGGGTGACATTACGATCTCCGGGAAGTAGTCTTCCTCTTTCTCGCGGTCTGCCTTTACCGGTGGGGTACGAAGAGGGATATTCACGAATACTGATGAACTTCAATTTCTGAAGGGTTATGAGTTATGAATCTTTACTACTTTTCCGGCACGGGGAACTCGATCGCAATTGTTCGAGAGCTGCAGAAGCACCTGAAGGATGCTGAACTCTCACCAATAGTAAGACATCTCGGTGACGACGAGGTCAGGGATGATTCGGAAGTCATAGGCTTCGTCACTCCCACCTACTACATGGATATACCGGATATTGTGAGGGACTTTACGAAAAAGCTTTCTACAAATAAGAATGCTTTCATTTTTGCAGTTATCCATTACGGTGTTACTCCTGGAAGAGCATTTCACTCCTTGAACGAGCTGCTTTTGGAAAAAGGCGCAAAACTTAATGCCGGGTTCGGAATAGTCCTGCCGGATAACAGCATTGCATTAAAGACACCAATCAGGAATCAGCTGGAAATGCATGCGTTAATGCCCCAGGTCGTGGAAGATATTTCATCAAAGATTCTGGAAAAGCGCTCTGTGCCGTTACCCGGAAGCAACTCACAACTACTCGGAGTAAACGGTAAAATTGGTTCATTCGTACTCAGGAAAATTTTCGGAACCGAACGGAAGCGAACTACATCAGATTGCACACATTGCGGAATCTGCGAGCGTGTATGTCCTGTGAATAACATTACTGTGTACGATGATGATGTATCGTTTGGAGACAACTGTGCCGATTGTTTCGCGTGCATTCACTGGTGCCCTGAAAAGGCTATCAGGTATGGAATTCTAAAGGTCAACAGCAAATCCCACTATACCAATCCGGCAGTATGCGCCGCTGACATGATGGCACAGAAATAAACGTTGTAATTAACCAGACCCCTCTTCCGGGTAAAACTCCAGCAGCCTCTTTTCAAGTTCACTGCAGGAAATTTCAGCACATGCATATATTTCCTCTGCCCTGTTAAATTCAAGAATCCCGATATTTCTAATTTCAGGTTTTATGTAAATGTCAGGTTCGCCTGATTTTTTTCTAGCTTTTACAATCGATTTCTGCATTATATCGAACATGTCCAGAACTGCCTTGACTGCATTGGGAGGGCTGTCAGATACGGATTCTGCATATCCCAGAACATCAACAGCAACAACTACATCGCATTCATCCAGAACATCCCAGGGAACCGGATTCACTCCACCACCGTCAATAAGAATCTGATCTCCGTATTTCACAGGAGTAAAGAACCCCGGCAGCCCCATACTTGCCTTGACCCCCTGCAGAAGTTTCCCGGAGGAAATGACCACCTGACTTGATGCCCAGAAATCTGTGGTGACAACCTTAAGGGGAATCTCAAGGTTATCGAAATCGTCTATCTTAATGGCATCGTAAAGATACTTCATAATTGAATCGCCTTTGAAAATCCCCGGTCCCAGGAAGTCAATGTCAAGGAATTTAACAAGCCTCTTGATATCTTTGAGTATTTCTACTGGGGAATCATCTTTCCTGATGATTGTATCCTGCACCAGGCTACGAATTTTCGAACCGCTTAGACCGGATGCATATAGAGCTCCCATTACAGCACCTATGCTCGTGCCGGCAATGCAAGATGGCCTGATTTTCATTTCATCAAGAAGCTCCAGAATTGGAATATGTGCAAGCCCTCTTGCTCCACCGCCGCCCAGAGCAAGCCCCAGCCTGATACTCTTCTTTTTTCTATTCGGCGTTTTCCTCCTGAAAAGACTCCGGATTCTGCTCGTCAGACAATTGTTCATTTAAACCTCCATCCGGTGGAGAATTGGGGTCAAATCTTTACTCTTGACATTTTCTTGATACCAAATGTAAGACATCAAACGCACTATAAATACTTTCTTAAAATAAGACAAAACAATGATGAAAGCAGAATGTCAAGAGTAAAGATTTGACCCCAATTCTTGTTTTCCCAGGATAATCAGACAGCCGGCGATTGATATTGTCATGAGAATGGACTCCTCAGGTCCGAATCCACCCCATGGAGGCCTGAGAACCGGCCTGAACAGCGATGGCAGCATCGTATTCCCGCTCACACTCCACCCGAACACCATCCCGGTAACCAGGTTCCAGAGCCAGTGAACCAGCACAGGATAGACAAGCCCGTTCGTCAGGAACCTGAGCAGTCCGAACAGAACACCCGCGAGGAAGATATTGAGTATACCTGTAACCGACGCATAATCGTTAGTCACATGCAGATATGCGAAAACGACAGAAGAGAGCAGGAGCCCGACAATCCGTTTCCCCTTGAAGCTCAATGCATCAAGAATGAATCCCCTGCAGATAACCTCCTCGGTCGTTGCCAGCAGCAGAAGAGCCATTGCGAACTGGAACCATCTGAAAGAAAGCCCCATGTATCCCATACCTGAACGGAAAGCAATAACCAGAAATGGACAGAGCAGAATGAATGTGACAGCCGCGACAATCAGGCTGTTTTCAGCGCCTAGTTTTCGAGTCACTCCCGGCAAAAGTCTCCACAGCGGCAACAGGATCACAAGAGCCAGGAAACCTGCAACAGAAATATTCAGAATATCGTTTTCTATGAAATACAAAGATTGAGACAGTATCGCCTGGACTATGACCCACAGGAGAAATCCCGCAAATGCTATTCCAATGCGGCAAAAGGGTCTGCTCTTTCCGGAGCAGACCCTTTCTATGAACTTCTTCTCCTGATGGAATGAATCTCCACAGGAGTCATGCCCTATAGCATGAATCATTTCATGAAGAATATTCAGGTACCGAGTTTATAATATCCATGAAGCTGTTTGCGTGCAGACTGGCACCCCCGACAAGAGCTCCGTTAACCGATGGTTTGGAGAGAATTGTAGCGGCATTGGACGGTTTTACGCTTCCGCCATACTGTATACGCAGGTTGTCCGCGAATTCCTGTCCAACGATAAAGGATACCCACTCCCTTATCAGAGAATGAACTCTTTCCGCTTCTTCAGGTGTTGCGGTGAGCCCGGTTCCTATTGCCCAGACCGGTTCGTATGCAATAACAAAGTTTTCGGGCGAGATATCATTCAGTCCATCAAGAGCAGATTTGATCTGCCTCCTGACAACTGCCTCCGTTTGGTCATCTTCGCGTTCAGTTTTGAGCTCGCCCACACAGAGTATACCTTTGAGGCCGGATTTCAGCCCCGCTTCCAGTTTTTTCCTCACAATTTCATCTGTCTCACCAAGAACATGTCTTCGCTCGCTGTGGCCGGCGATAAACCAGGTAGATCCGGCATCTTTAAGCATGTCAGGACTTATCTCGCCGGTGAAGGCGCCCTTTTCGAGCCAGAACAAATCCTGTCCGCCGGTTTCTATTCCCGCGTCTGAAGCCGATTCGGCAAGTAATGGTATAAGAGTGAAAGGAGGAAAGAAAACAATAGAGGCCGGAGCGTTAAGGGAGCCAAGCGCTTTCATTTCATCGATGAACAGCATACCGCTTTCAGGGGAACCGTTCATCTTCCAGTTACCGCCAATTATCTGTCTCAGGATCCATCACCCCCTCAGCGCTTCAAGCGCATACAGTTCATTACCCTGCAGAAGTATGAGAGACGCTCCGCCACCGGTTGAGACAAAGGAGATTTTCTTTTCGAGGCCTGCTTCGACAACAGCCCTGACAGAGTCCCCCCCGCCTACGACACTTACGGTTCCATTCTTTGTAGCATCGGCAAGAATTGAAGCTATCTTCCTGGTTCCTCTGTCGAAAGGAGGTATCTCAAAAACTCCGACCGGACCGTTCCAGACAACAGTGCAGCTCTTTTCGATAATCTTCCCGAATTGCTCGACAGTCCCTGAACCGATGTCCAGTCCGGCTTCATTCGCAGGAATGGAATCAGCAGCTACAGTTCTTGCCTTCTCCGGACTTCCCGAAGAGGGAGCTATTACAATATCCAGGGGGAGAAAGATATCCACTCCGGATTTATCCGCTTCTTTCAGTATCTTTTCTGCCGCTCCCAGACGGTCCAGCTCCAGAAGACTGCGACCGACATTCATTCCCATGGTCTTCATGAATGTGAATGCCATTCCGCCGCCTATCAGAATGTGATCCAGCCTCGGCAGAAGATTCTCGATCACAGGTATCTTATCAGAAACCTTCGCTCCTCCGAGCAGGAGAGTGAATGGTCTCGCAGGTGAAGAGAGCATTTCGTCAAAAATATGAAGTTCTTTCTGAACAAGAAGCCCTATATACCCTCCGCCCAGCATTTCAGGAAGACCTTTCAATGAAGCGTGTTTTCTGTGACAGGTCCCGAAGGCATCGTTCACATAGATATCTATGCAGTATGCCAGCTTTCTGGCGAAATCAGGGTCTCCCTCCTTTTCTTCAGGATGAAATCTCAGGTTCTCAAGGAGAAGCACGTCACCGGGCTTAAGTGACGCTACCATGGTGGCGGTCCTGGCTCCGATACAATCAGGTGTAAAAAACACTTTTTGCCCGAGAAGCTCCTCAAGTCTGGAAGCTACCGGAGCAAGACTGAAATCAATATTTCTCTTTCCGCCGGGTCTTCCCAGGTGACTCGCTATAACAAGTGAAGCTCCATTATCGAGAATGTACCTGATTGTCGGCAGAACAGCTCTTATCCTTGAATCGTCGGCAATTCTGCCGTTCTGAATCGGGACATTCATGTCTACTCTGAGAAAAACTTTTCTGCCGGCAAGCTCCGTGTCTTGAAGTAATGGGTATTTCACAACCCGACCTCTGCCATATAACATGCAAAATCGACCATTCTGCATGCATATGCGTATTCATTGTCATACCAGGACAGGACTTTGACCATTTTCGGACCCATGGTTTTTGTAACAAGAGAATCAAAAATGGAACTGTAAGGATTACCAACTATATCGCTGGACACGAGCGGTTCCTCCGAGTACTGCAGTACACCCTGAAGAGTCCCGTCAGCGGCATCCTTCATGGCTCTGTTTACAGATTCCACCGAAGCATCGCTTTTCAACTCACAGACAAGATCAACAAGTGAGCCGTCAGCGACTGGGACCCTGACAGCCATTCCGTCCAGTTTGCCCTTAAGCTCGGGAATTACAAGTCCGACAGCTGCTGCAGCGCCTGTAGTAGTGGGTATGATATTCACTGCCGCAGCCCTTGCTCTTCTCAAATCCGAGTGTGGCAGGTCCAGTATCTTCTGATCATTCGTATAGGCGTGGATCGTTGTCATGATACCGCGGGTAATACCGAATGTGTCATTGAGAATCTTTACAACCGGAGCAAGGCAATTGGTGGTACAGCTGGCAGTGGAGATAATATTATCCCTGTCAGGGTCGTAAAGTAAGTGATTGACACCATAGACAACAGTCAGATCAGCACCGTTCTCACCTTTAGCCGGAGCGCTTAGAAGTACTTTTTTCGCTCCTGCTTCAAGGTGCAGAGAGGCTTTCTCTCTTGTTCTGAAGAAACCTGTTGACTCAATAACGATATCCACGCCCAGTTCTTTCCAGGGAAGCTTCGCGGGATCAGGCTGTGACAGCACCAGAAAAGTGTCTCCACCTGCTTCTATCGAATCACCGCGGACAGATACGTCACCTGGAAAACGTCCGTGCATCGAATCGTACTTAAGGAGATGAGCAAGAGCATTCGGATCCGTTAGATCATTTACAGCCACTATGTCGATATCTGAATTCATCAGTGAACGCCTGTAGACGAGTCTGCCAATTCTCCCGAAACCGTTGATCGCCACTTTCACTGCCATTTTAATAACCTCCAGATTATCCGAAGAACAATTTTGCGGTCTCATACTGTTCGAGGGGTACAGTTTTCAGTGTGCCAACTGCATCCTTCAGGTTAACTGCCTTGATTTCTGTTCCACGCAATGATGTCATTTTTCCGAACTGCCCCTTCTCAGCCATCTCAATCGCTTTCACTCCCAGTCTGGTTCCGAGTACACGATCAAAAGCGGATGGGCAGCCGCCTCTCTGAATATGTCCAAGAACTACATGTCTTGTTTCAAGATCAGTTCTGTCAGCAATTTCATTTTTAAGAACTTCACCAACGCCGATACCTGTTCCGAGCTGTACATGTCCGAATTCGTCTTTTTCAGCGGAATGCATCACATGCCGCTGCAGCTGAGGATCTACAGCGCCTTCAGCAATCGCGACAATAGCGTATCTTAAACCTTCATCGAATCTCTTTACCAGAAGATCACAGACTTCATCAGTATCGAATTCCACTTCCGGAAGAAGGATTACATGAGCACCGCCTGCCATGCCTCCGTACAGCGCCATCCAGCCGGCATGACGTCCCATTATTTCAACGACAATAACTCTCTCGTGGCTTTTCGCTGTTGTATGAAGCATATCCAGGGTCTTCATGACGTTATTGATCGCCGTGTCAAAACCAAAGGTGAAGTCAGTTGCGCTGAGATCGTTGTCAATTGTCTTGGGAACACCGATCACAGCCAGACCCTGCTCGTTCAATTGGCTGGCAACACCAAGTGTATCCTCACCGCCTATTGCAATAAGGCAGTCGAGTTTCTGTTTACTGTATGTCGAGCTGATTCCTTCAAATCCATTCTCGACCCTGACCGGATTCGTTCTGGAAGACAGAAGAACAGTTCCGCCCTGCATATGAATATCGCAAACATTTTCCAGGTTAAGCTCGATTGAAGTGTTATCTATTACACCCTTCCAGCCTCTGAGGAATCCGGTTATCCTGTGTCCCTGTCTTCTTCCCCTGACGGTAATACCTCTGATGACCGCGTTAAGTCCCGGAGCATCTCCGCCACCTGTAAGTATGCCTATATGCATAACTTACCTCCTATTTGTTCATATACTGACTTATTTGTATTCACTTTGCTTTAACAATTTAAAGACCAGTTTCTTCATCTCCGGTATCGAGAGTGACTGTCCCCCATCGGACAAAGCTTTGTCAGGATCAGGATGCACTTCCAGCATAATACCGTCTGCCCCCGCCGCGAGACCAGCGAGAGATAGCGGTTCAAGCAGATCTCTCCTTCCGGATGCATGGCAGGGATCAACAATGACAGGGTATCCACCCAGCATTCGGGCAAGAGGTACAGCGGAAATATCCAGAGTGTTTCTTGTCCATGTTTCAAAAGTCCTGATTCCACGTTCGCAGAGTACGATTCTGTCGTTTCCCTCTTTCACCAGGTATTCAGCAGCCATAAGCCATTCCTCTATAGTAGCCATGAATCCCCGTTTGAGGAGTATAGGCATATCGGTTTTACCCAGCGCGGACAGCAAAGAAAAATTGTGCATGTTTCTGGCGCCAACCTGGAGCATATCAGTGTGCTCCATAGCAGGTCCGATCTGATCAATTGCCATTACTTCGGTGACAACCGGTATGTTGAATTCTTTTCGAACTGAATGGAGGAGCTTAAGTCCTTCCAGGCCAAGTCCCTGAAAGGAATAGGGAGAAGTTCTCGGTTTGAAGGAACCACCTCTTAGTATCGATACACCGGCTTCGACCACGGCTCTGGCAACTTCTCTCAGCATCTCGGCATTTTCAACGGAACATGGTCCGGCGATCAGGATGGGAGTTCCTGTGCCTATATGGACATCTCCTACGGTTACAGATCTGATGTCCAAATTCACCCCTTTCCAAGTTCACTGATTATGAATCTTATGATTTCTCTTATCGAACTGTCAGCAGTCGGACCGGGGTTATGACCTACAGCGTTGTCCTCCTGATCATCCACCCAGGTCGGATCGAAACCTCCTCCTATTTCTGCCATCAATTCAGCCCTGTTATTAATAAGACGAACAAGTTCGACATCGGATCGAAGAAGCTCGCTGCGATAGTCAGGAACTATCTCTCTGGTTTCCACTGCTTTTCTATCTATTTTTCCGCTGGCCGTCCTGGGCAGTCCGTACACGAAATTAATAAGTCTCGGTATTTTGTGTTCATCAAGGAATTCCCGAAGAAAACTTCTCATACCGGCAACGGTTAGCTCAATACCCGGTCGGGATACAATGTAAGCAGCAGGCATCTCGCCGCGGGTGGGATGATCCCTTCCGACTACACAAGCATCCACAATTCCGGGGTGTTTCAGTATTGCCAGCTCGACCTCGAGGGGGTACACTTTCAGCCCTGCGGCCTTAATCATTCCTCCACGTCGGCCAAGAAAGATCAGGTGATCATCCTCTTTTCTGAACATATCACCGGTACGGTACCATCCATCCACGAAATTCTCCTCGGTCTGAGGTCGATCCCCCAGATACCGGGTAACTACTCCGGGACCTGAAATCCATAGCTCGCCTTTGCCGTCTTCCTGCAGAGCTTCACCGGTGAGATCGCGAAGTTCAACAGTATATCCATCAACCACAGAAGCAAATGCGGATGAATCAGATTGCCCTGTAAGCACTACTCCAGCCGTTTCCGTACTTCCCCAGACAGGAATCAGGCTAACACCTGTCCGCTCGGTGAAAATATTTATGAACTCGTCAGAAACATACATCCCCCCGGCTTCAGCGATTCTGACCCTTGAAAGATCCGCGTCAGTTCTTCTCCAGAGACGAGACAGGCTTCCGAGTTGTGTAGGAAGAGCCATAACAGCGGTAACATGACTTCCGGATATCACATTAAGCAGATCCCGGGGATATCTTCGTTCAGTCAGTACTGTTTTCCCTCCGAGATAAATACCTCTCATGAAAAGCTCATGGGGATGACCGAATACACCGAACAGTGACAGATGAATATCATCCTGATCAAGCCCCAGAGTTCTGCAGACACCCTTTGTATTCGCCAGCAGCTGACGGTGAGTGGTCGGTGCAATTTTAGCCTGACCTGTGGAGGCGGAAGTCACATTGAGATAAAACTCCTCGTCCTCATCAACATCAGGAAGAGAACAGGATGTTTCATGATCTTCAAATACATCTTCACCAACAAAGAGGATATTTTCATCGGACAGTTCTAAAGCGGTATTCTCAAATCCGGTAAGCACGAGTCGGTCTGACCATCTTCCGAATACTCTCTCTCTCTCCTGGACCGGCCAGCCGGGATTAAGAGAGACGAATCTTGCGCCGATCATAGATATCGCGGCAAAAGCGCACGGGAGCAGAGCTGATCGATCTGACACAACGCCGATCACGTATCCAGGCTTTGCACCGGCTCTTTGAAGAAGACAGGCTATGTTAGAGGATACCCGTAACCAGTCGGAATAGGTCAGTTTTCGTCTGTCATCCTCAAGGGCAACATTATCGGGTAATCTTGCTGCCGTGGTCTCAAGCAATTCATGTAAGGTACCCGGCATTTATTCCTGTTTCTCTCCGCATTCAGGGCAGAACTGGGAATCGGCAGGCATGTCTTTATTGCATTTCACGCATTTTTTCCCGCTGCCGATTTTACCACCGCATTCAGGACAGAACTTGGACCCGGACGGGATTATCTTACCACAGCCCGGACATGTGACGCCCATTGGTTTCCCGCACTCAGGACAGAATTTGCCCGCAGGCACATTCTTACCGCAGGATGGACAGGATACCAGTGCGGCACCTCCCGCAGCAGCTCCATCGCCCTGGCCATCACCCATTCCCATGCTCTTACCCATCATATTCGCCATTGTCATGCCCATGCCCAGTCCGGCGCCCATTCCGACTCCTGCTCCTGCGGCTCCGCCTCCGCCTTCGCCCGAAGCTGCGTCACCCATTGCGGTAGCTGTCTTGAAACGCATGTACTGATCCATATTACCAAGCGCGGCCATGGCGCTCCGTTCATCTATTCGCTCCTGGACTTCCTCGGGAGGTGTAATAGCCTGAACATAGAAATCAACAAGCTGTATTCCGTATTTCCCGAAGTCATCTCCCATCCTGGCTTTGGCCAGTGTGCCTATTTCATCGTAGTAACTGGCAAGATCAAAGATACTCTCAATCGTTTCGCCAAGGAGATCAGCCAGACGTGAGATAATCATACCCTTGAGAAACCCCTCGATCTCATCCGTTGTGAATCTTCCCTCGGTGCCGACGAGCTTATTGATGAACAACTGGCTCTGCTCGACCTTCAGGGAAAAACTGCCGAATGCTCTGAGTCGAACAATGGACAGTTCTTTGTCTCTGAAAATGATGGGTTCCTTCGTTCCCCACTTCAAATTGGTAAATGTTTTCTTGGCTACAAAGTACGCTTCAGATCTGAATGGCGAATCTTTCCCTTCGAAAAGTGTGCTGACGACACCGGTGAGAAGCGGAATATTCTCAGTCGTGATCGTATGCCTTCCGGGACCGAATACATCCATGGCTTTTCCATCACGGAAGAAGACACAATCCTGATTTTCTCTGACCACAAGCTGACTGCCAAGACGAAACTCCCCTGAACCACTTTCCGGAATCCTGTGGACAATATCCTTGCCGCCTTCATCCAGATATTCGATAATTTCCAGTTTTTTAAACATTGGTCTGCTAACCTTTCTCCGATCTAATCAGTCGGCTTGTTTTTCTCAAGATCGATCATGAGTTCACTTCGAGAAGCCATCTTGTTACTGAATTCTATCAGAATATCAACCGCTTTTCCGATAGCTTCCTTCATATCGGATCCGGCAGCCGCAGCAGCTTCAAGTATGCCGATTGACTCTTCAAGTTCTTCGATATTCTCCACAAGTCCGACATCAAAGGCATAGAGCCTGTCCAGTTCGTTTTCACGAACCTTGTGCATATCGAACCAGCCACGGTAACCCCTTGAGGCAAAGCGAATTTCGTCAGTTACCCTTTCAATCTTCTTGATAATCCTGTCAATATCTGTAACAGCTGACAGAGCTGAAGGCCCGCGAAGGCCGGCAGGTATCTCGTTTACTCTTGTCCTGAGCTGTTCAAGCCTGCCTGAGAGTTCCGTCCTGAAAAGCTGATCATTATCACGGCGCTCTTCTTTACTCTTGTAACCTTTATATCCAGGAATCAGGCGGATTGCCTTTTCCAGAAATCCCAGATTTCTTCCTTCACTCATCTTCTATCCTTCCTCTAAAATAAATGTGTATCGTATACTTTCATGCATTATAAGAATAAAATCAATCGGTTCTGTCAATCCATCACCTGTCAGGCAGTGATCTGATGTTCGCGAGATGTCCTGCGTGAGTATTCGCGAAGAGATGCCGTCCGGAACCGTCCTCCATACTTACAAAATACAGGTATCCGGAAATGGTATCCGGTCTGAAAGCCGCAGATATCGAACTTTCTCCAGGAGAACAGATCGGTCCTGGAGGTAATCCTGTAATGCGATATGTATTGTATGGACTGTCAATTTCAAGATCTCTGTACAGAAGCACTTCCCTTACCTCTCCTATGGCATACTGCACTGTCGCGCAGCTTTCCAGTTTCATGCCGCGTCTCATTCTTGAGAGGAATATACCGGAGATAACCGCCCTTTCAGAATCAACCTTTGCTTCCCTCTCAACGATCGAAGCAAGAATGATTGTCTCATGAACACTGAGACCTGAACTCTCCAGAAGCTCTGCCCTGTCTGCGGGCCATCTGGATATGCCTGTTTCAACTATCCTCCTGAGAACCTGCTCAGCCATAAGAGAATCAGCAAACTCGTATGTCTCAGGGAAGAAGTATCCTTCAAGAGTCAGCAGGTTCAATGATAATAGAAAGGATGAATCCCACGCCAGGCTGTCCAGCAAAGTACGGCTGAAGCCAAGGCTGTCAGCCAATACGTCAAGGGATCGCTCCAGAGTAAGAGCAGGGGCAAGTGTAACCCAGCTCGTTTCAACAGGTATGACATCTCCGGTTGCCAGAATTCTCAGAATCGAATCAGGAGACATGCAATCCGTGAGATGATAAATACCCGCCTGCAAAGAAGGAGAGTCATGAGCTTGCGAATATCTCCAGAGGAAATAGACCGGACTTCGAACAAGTCCTGAATCCGACAGTGCTTCAGCGATCTGTCTGACTCCCCATCCTCTCTCTACCGTAAAAATGCAATCTTTTCCGTTGCCAGCCGGATTTCCGCACCATTTCATGAAGATCAGGCCGGTAAGAATTAGAACAATCAAACCAAGGCTAACTAAAGCAGCAGCACGTTTCATGGTTGCCCCAGATACCGTTTGAGTATAATTGCCGCAGCCAGAGAATCCCGTTTTCCGTCTCTGCGAGCATTTGTTTTCTGCGTTACTGCTTCCTTTGTTGAGCCGGTCTCTCTCATGAGCTCCACTTCAAACCCTTCGCGTCCGAGATATTCAGCGAGCAGTTCCACCTCTTTGGAAAGCTCAGTTGGTTTTCCCGAAGATGTAAGTGGAAGCCCAAGAATCACTGTGCCGCAATCGTACCTGCTATGCAGATTTCTGACTCTCTGCGCGATCATAGTCCAGGTAGTGTCCACCAGAGGATCCTGGGGTAGAACAACACCGGACAGGCATATCGCGAAACCGGTTCTCTTCCTTCCGTAATCAATCGCTATTTCAGTCAATTAAAAGTCTCTCTTCTTAAGACTGCGGTAACCAATTTTCAGAGAAATCAACGTAACAGCACCTGTTACGATACCAAGGAATATCAGAGCAACAGTCATCGGTCCTGTCAGCGCCTGCTCGGATCCAAAGGCAGGAAGAGCCCGGCGAATTGTCATACCAAGCACAGACACCGCAACGAGAACATAACCCATGGACGCGCATGCGGCGATTATCCCTCCGTGACCGCTTGCGATGCTCGCGGCGCTGCCTTTGTCAAAGCGGGGAAACACCGCGCCAAGGCATGTATTTATACTGACCAGAGCAATACACATAAGCCCCAGAGCAACAGCTGAAGAAACCACAAGCACTGGCCCGGCACCGATTGAGATTGTAGACCATATACCAATTCCGATAATGAAGGGAGTAATGAAAAGGAATGACTCCAGTAATTTTGATTTCAGCAGCATCTTTCTTCCGGCCGGAAGCTGCAGGATGTAACTGAGTCCGGCACCCTCAAGACTGATTGCCGGAAATGTGAATCTTACGAGAATAGTAGCAGTCACAAAACATGTAAAGGAGAAATTCAGATAAACAACAATCGATCGCCAGAGAGGATTCCCTGTATCCATGGGGAATCTGTTTATATTGAACGCGTAAACCAGAAACAGTCCTGTCAGTAGAAGAAGCTGACTCCATTGCACAGGATCCCGCATGAAAACAAGAATATCCTTCTGCAGCATTGTCCTGAATTTACCGCGGGAACGCAGCAGCAGAGAACTGCTTCTCCTGCGGGAAGAAACAGTGGATACGGCAGAGAACCGTTTCCTGGATCCGGGACAGATAATGATGTAAGCCAGGAGCATCGCAACAGCTGATTCAAGGATCAGTATGCCGGCATTCTGAAAAGCTTCAATCCAGATTCCATTATTGACCGAAAATACGGTATTTCCAAAAAGGATATGAGGCCAGAATCTCCCTCCGGCTACAGGCAGATCAGCAACGAACTTATGAACTGCTTCCAGCGCGGCCGATTCTTCAGCGACTATACCCTCGGGTCCGGAGCTTTTCAGAACAAGATAGATACCAGCAGTAACAACAAATCCAAGGATTACGGCCGCTCTCCAGAGTTTGCCGCTGCTCTGACTCATTCTAATTGATGTTCCAAGAAGAACAGTGCCTGATGAAACCCATACAGCCAGCAGAAATGGAAACAGAACAATGGCAATGATGGAAGAGAATAAGTTGTATTCAAGCGAAACATTAAATGCGATGATGATAGGAACTCCAAGAAGAACAGTAGCCCATCCAGCATTGAACCAGCTTTCAATCATTCTAAAAAACGCAACAATCCTGTCCCGAACAGGAAGGGTAAGTAAAAGGGAAGTCTCCCCCGATCTGAACATGGCAGAAACTCCACATATGAAAGAGGAAATGCCTATAAAGATTCCAATCGACATGAAAGTCATTCCAAGAAGTCTCCGGGCAAGCGCAATACCGAACCCTTGAAAGGTGCTTTCAAGGCCGTAGATATATGAAAACAGGAAATGAAACAGTAAGTAAATACCAGGAACAAGGATGGACA
>JAUXIK010000049.1 GCA_030620995.1 Candidatus Aegiribacteria sp. | reverse complement strand
GGCAGCGATCGAAGAGGGTTCCAGTACCTGCGATATCAAAGGTCTTCTCGTAAAAGAGAATAGCAGGCTGTTCAGAACCCCTCCGCGTCCGATATTGGATAACCTTGATGAATTGCCCTTTCCGGCAGTTGATCTTTGTGAAATGGATCGTTACTACCCCAGTTTTGAGCAGGTTTCAACCGTTCCCGCAATGCAGATGCTGGCAAGCAGAGGCTGCAATGGAAGCTGTATTTACTGTTACAAGATGTACGGTAACAGGATACGCCTGAGGAGTCCTGAGCTGGTAGTTGATGAGATTGAGTACTACATGAATGAATATGGAGTCCGGGAAATTAAATTCTGGGATGAACATTTCACCTACGATCACGACCATGTTTTCGGGATATGTGAAGAGATTCTCAGGAGGGGGTTGAAAATTCGCTGGTGGGTTTCCTGCAGGGCGGATTCAGTAGACAGGCCTCTTCTCGAGGCAATGAAAAAGGCGGGATGCTGGTGTATAAATTATGGGGTGGAAAGCGGTGTACAGAAGCATCTTGACACATTGAACAAGAATGAGACCCTTGACCAGATCAAAGAAGCGATTCGTCTGACGCACAGTGTCGGTATAAAAACACACACAACATACATTTTCGGTATTCCCGGGGAGACCTTTGCAGATGGCCTGAAGACGATAGAATTAGCTAAGGAACTCGGTTCTTTTACCGTTGAGTTCTTTCCGATTACACCATTTCCCGGAACGCCGCTCTACAAGGGTGTGATGAAAGGACTATTCGGTACCATGTCAGAAAACCTGTCAGATCAGGGAATGCTTCTTGACCGTCCCTGTTTTGTGCCTTTCAGTATGACGGCTGATGAGATCATGGAGCTGCGAAGACTGGCATACATTAAGTACTTTTTTCGACCGAAGTTCCTTTTGTACAGATTGATGAATATCATGTCACTCTTCCAGGTGAGGGCGATGTGGAATGGAGCAAAGAGTCTCCTTCAGATGGTTGGAGAGCAGATTTCTGCACTATGGAAAAAAAAGACAGATCGATCTCAGTCGTAATCCCTGTTCATAACAGCGAGAAGACCATTGAAGCCGTTCTGGAGGCGCTCCAGCATGAATTGCGCGGTGGGGATGAACTAATAGTCGTAGATGACAGATCGAACGATAACTCCAGGGAGATAGCCTTGCGGCTTGGAGCAGAGGTAATCTCCAGTTCCGGCAGTCCCGGAGCCGCAGGGGCAAGGAATACAGGCGCTCAGGCCGCTGCCGGTGAATGGGTGCTGTTCGTAGACAGCGACGCTGTCGCCCCTGCCGGGTGGAGAGAAAAGCTTCAGCAGCGCATCGATCAGGGGCCTGCAGCTGTTCAGGCAACCTACAGCCCGACTGCCGCAGGAAGTCACCCGGCTACGTTCTATAAGAATTATTATTACTACTACACTTTCACAAGGAGAATAGGCAGCGATTACATCACGGGCTGCGGAACGTTCTTCTTCGCGGTGAGAAGATCAGTTTTTCGGGAACTGGAAGGATTCGATGACAGAATTCCCGGTGCAACCGTAGAGGATGCTGATTTTGCCGCAAGACTTGTTGGCACGGGCGGCAGTATTCTCATGGCACCTGAGATAGAGGTTTACCATTTGAGGGAGTATACTTTCCCTGAACTGATGGGGTACGAATGGAATATGATGAAGTCGAAGGTTCTCTATCTTCTTCGAAGAGACTCAGGCCATGCGGTACCTTCTGTTTCAATGGCAACTCCTCTTGAAATGCTGCCTGTTATTTCCGGGGCAGCAGGTGTCTGGCTGATACCGGCCGGACTGGCAGCATATGCTGCAGGATGGACGGGGGGAATCTGGCCTGCTGCTGCCGGTTTATCGATCCTGACGGCCGGTCATGCGGGATTCTGGTTCGCATCTGTCAGAGAAGCAGGTATGCGGGGGTTTATTGCATCACTCATGACCTTGCCCGACCTTATGATTATTGTGCCTGCCGCGCTGAGCGGGGTTATAATGCATCTGGCTGGAAGGAAATACTGATATGCGGAATAGATTCCTCTTATTGTCGGCCGGTCTAATTTTCATAATCGCCTTCATTGTGTACAGATACATGGAAGTTATCCCGAGCGGTCCGTCGGATAAGATCGTTCAGCTCTTTCTGCTGATTCCCGCAGCGTTCTGCTTTGCTCTGTATGCTGCCGGAAGGTCTGGCAAAGACCTTGTCCGGTTGACTCTGAGAAAAATCATGAAACTTTCCACAGCCAGGTTCATCGGCATTCTTCTCGTAATTCTGGCGGTTTTTTCCATCTGGATGGCTTATGGTCCTTTCGAGGGGATCCCGAAAGGCGGCGACGAAGCCGCATACTATTTCCAATCGAAGATCTACGCTGCCGGGCACCTTGCGGCGCCGGTGCCGAATGTTGATAATCCAATGGCCTATTTTCCGTTCCGGCATTTCGTCTTCAGGAATAACATGTGGTTTATTGTCTATACCCCCTTCCATTCTCTGTTGATGGCGCCCTTCACCGCCGCCGGCGCAGCTCCTCTCCTCGGCCCCCTTGAAGGGTTGCTTTCCCTCCTTGGAATTTTTCTTCTGATAAGGCTCTGGACAGGGGAGACTATGGGCAGGATCAGTGTCATTCTTCTTCTTCTGTCGCCTTTCTTCCTTTTCATGACAACTACATTCATGGCCCACAATACGAATCTGATGCTGGTTACATGGTCACTTTACATGATATCCAGGAGGGCAGAGGGGGCATCGGTTGCTTTCTCGCTCGCGGGCGGTTTTCTTATCGGACTTGCCTTTGCCACAAAACCCTATCCTGTTCTCGTCTGGCTGTTCTTCATACCGCTTGCAGTTATAGTGGGCTGCAGGGACAGGTGGTTCCGTATACTGGCTCCTGCCGCTGCCGCCGCTGCAATACCCTTTGTGTTGTTCCTGCTGTCGAATAATTATTACACAGGAAATCCCCTGCATGCAGGATACGATCTGGTCAGGGGAGGAAAACTGATTGGTTTCGGGCCGGACAAGGCCTGGTTCCCGGAATATGGAGATTATGCGCATACACCTCTGAGAGGACTTTTTAATGTTGTAAGACAAATAGGAACCGGAAGCACGATCTTGTTCGGCTGGCCGTTCCTGTCACTGTTTCCCATGCTTTTGGCTCTTCGAAGGGCACGAAAGGACAGGCGCGTTCTTCTGCTTTTCGTCCCTCTTTTATTAATCATGTTACTGATGTTTCTCCATTACTGCCCTGCCATTGATTACGGGCCCAGACATTACTTCACTTTCCTGCCGGTTATCCTGCTTCTTTCGGCTGTAGGATTACGAGAAGCTGTAAAATATGCCAGAAGAAAGAAGGGGATCGAAGGAAGCAACACGGTGGCTGTCTTTTCCTTCAGTCTTTTTCTGATTACACTGTTCGTTTATATGCCTGAGGGAATAGAACGCAGGTCGGGACCGTGGCAGGCCATTGACAGCCAGCCCCGGATAATAGCTGCAGGCTCCGTTGAAACGCCCTCAATAGTATTCATGCAGGCGGGACAGCGCAGTTATCCGAATATCTGCAGCGGTATGAATTTCAATTCCCCTTTTCTTGACAATGAAATCATCTACTGCGCTCACCAGACACCAGGAGAGGATATTCTATTCATGCAGGCATATCCCGGAAGAAATTCCTACCTTTACTGGTTTGACGGAAACAGTTTACATATAGAACCATGGACACAGTATCTTTCTGAAGCCATCAAACCTACCAGGGACATGGAATACAATGCATATTTGCATATGCCAGACCCGGATTGAACTTATCAGTGAAGGATAGAATTCTGGAAAAACTTAAAATAGTCTGTTACATGCCTGCTTATAACGCAGAACTGCTGATGGAGAAAGTGATCAGGGATATACCATCTGAAACGATGGAAGACCTGAATACCATTCTTATTATTGATGATGGCTCTTCCGACGGCACCGCTGCCCTTGCGCGAGTGCTTTCGAAGGAATTCCCGAAAATCTTCCTTATTCAGCATCCTGTGAACAGGGGTTACGGAGGAGTCCAGAAAACAGCCTTTGACTGGACGCTGGAAAATTGTGGCGATATAGCTGTGATGCTTCACTCAGACGGTCAGTATCCCCCTGAATATCTGAAACCGATGATTGTTCCGTTTGAAAATGGTGCCGACGTTGTGGGCGGCAGCAGAATTCTTTATGGAGATATGCGAAAAGGCGGCATGTCCAGGACGAGGTATTACGGAACCATATGGCTGAACGCTCTTGAAAACCTTATTTTCAGGCGGAAACTTACCTCATATCACAGCGGCTATAAGGCATACAGCAGGAAAGCACTCTCCGAGATACCATACAGAAGTTATTCGAATACTTTCAATTTTGATTCAGAGATGTTAGTAGGAGCGATCAGGGCAGGGCTTTCCATTGAAGAAATACCCATTCCCACAGTACACGGAGAAGGGTTTTCAAGCCTTAAACCTGTTCCGTACGGACTTTCAGTTCTGCGTACTCTTGTCAGATATATTTTCAGAAGAATTTAATAATGCTTTCCGAACAGGAACTGAACTGTTCCTGCGATAACACCCCAGCCGAGGACAGCCATATCAATAAGACACAGCAGCATGAAACCGGGCAGAATCTTCAACCCGAAAAGAGAAACCGCGCTGCGGAAGAAATTCAGATGGCACAGGAGAGAAAGAATTATCGCAGCAAGAGCAGCGCCGGGAAGCCATGTCAAAAAGGATAATCTCAGTACCGCACCGGCCAGGAACGCTATCACTCCCAAACCTGCACCAAGCACAAGCAGTATACTCAATACAACCCATCTGCTGTGATGTGTTCCGGTTTCACTGAGGTTGATATATCTCTTCAGCAATCTCTCTTTGATTGATCTCCAGCCGCTCTTCGCCTGAGCCCTGGCCATTCGCAGTCTCCGCCGGGTGAACTGAGAAATTGTGTATGAGGCAAGGTGCGTTACCTGAATGTCTTTTGCAAGCGCGATTTTCTGACCTCTGTCGGCAATTTCGTAACCCAGTTCCTCATCCTCAACGGTCGGTTCCGGTATACTGGTATTGAAACCGCCGATTTCAATAAAAGTATCTCTCTTTACTGCTGCGCACCATGTGGCAAAAGTAGCGGTGTATTTTTCCTTTATCCTTGAAAGGGCATGGAAATAGTAGAAATTCTGATACCTTGAAACCAGATCTTCCGCGGGGCAAAAGGGTGAGTAAACAGTCTGAACGGCAACAGTGCTGCTGTCAGTGTCAAAACAGTCTGATACTCTTTCGATGAGGTCAGCCGGAATAGTTACATCAGCGTCAAGAAAGAGTATTATGTCGCCTTCAGCCCTGTCTGCGCCGGCATTCCTTGCAATTGCGGGCCCACCGCGAATGGAGAAAGGCAGTATCTCAACCCCCGCTTTGGATGCTATAGAAACTGTTCTGTCAGTGGAGCAATCATCCACAAGAATGATCTGAAAAGGTTTAACAGTCTGTTTCCTCAGAGAATCAAGGCAACTGTCCAGTGTTGCTTCCGCATTGTAGGCGGGAATCACCACAGATATTTCTGTTGCTGTTTTCAGGATACCCCCACCCTTGTGACAGGAAAACGAAGCTTTGATATGTATTTATTTCTTACCCAGGTATCGATGATAACCAAGCGAACGTATTAACAAAAGAGTCAGGATTTGTATGGCAGCCCGGATAACGTATATTTTCACAATGCCGCGGAATTACCCGTTGCTGGGGTTCAAGGAACACGGAAAGATGCTCATAAATTGAAAATAGTCCTTTTGACCATGCCCGCTGTCTGGGAGCAGGACCAGCATGATTTCATGAATATCCGTTGCTTTCCCTTCAAATGGCTTTCAATAAAGCCTCTGGTGAATGTAGTTCCATCCCCTTCTCTGCTTTACCTTGCCCCCTTTCTGAAAGAGGATGGTCATGAAGTTACATACATGGAAGGACTTTTCTACTCTCTGGAAAAGATGATTGAAAAGGTAAGCGAAATTAAACCTGGAATGATAGGGGTAACACTTACCAGCGTTGACTGGGAGAATTCCCGATGGATGCTGAACGAGCTGAAGAAATGTTTTCCAGAAATCCCGATCGTAGCGGGAGGGATCCACCCTACCCTCTGGAAAGAGAGATGTTTTGACGAATGCAGCGGAATAGACGTGCTCGTCATCGGCGAGGGAGAGTATACAATGCGTGAACTGGCAGCCTGCATCGAGACAGGAAAATCCCTCGAAGAAGTAAACGGTCTCATGTTCAAAAAGGACGGCCGACTGGTGGATACCGGGCCAAGAGCCATAACGGAAGACATCGATTCTCTTCCTTTCCCATCCCATGAGCTTGTTGATATAGCATCTTACATTCCCTCCCCCACCTTCTACAAGAGCCTTCCACACGCTAATATCATAGGGGCAAGAGGATGTCCGTATAAATGTACGTTCTGTCATACAGACAGGCATGTCCGCATGAGGTCAGCATCGAATATCGCAGGCGAAATAGAACTTCTTTACAGAGAACATGGAGTTACCGATGTAGCGTTCTGGGATGACACTTTCACTCTTTCAAAGAAAAGGGCAATGGAATTCTGCCGGGAAATGATTGAAAGGAAAATAAAAGTCGACTGGGCAGTTAACGCCAGGGTAGACAGAATTGACAAAGAACTGCTGGAGGAAATGAAGAAAGCCGGCTGCTGGAGAGTGCTGTACGGCGTTGAATCCGGTGTGCAGAAAAACCTGGATACCCTTAAGAAAGAGACAACCATCCAGCAGATACAGAGAGCGGTTGAGCTTACCGCGGACGCAGGAATAGAAGCATACGGCACCTTCATGTTCGGCATTCCCGGAGAAACCTATGAGGAAGGTCTTCAGACCATCGAATTTGCCTGTTCGCTTCCCCTTGATTATGCCGTTTTCGTAAATCTTACACCCCTCCCCGGAACGGAAGTGTACGAAGACCTTCTCGCAGGTAAAATCACTCCGGCCAAATTCACCAAGAACAGATTCAATTTCAAGAATGTATCCTTTGTGCCCGAGGGCATGACGGAAGAACAGATAAGATATCTTATTCAAAGGGGACACCGGAAATTTTATATGAGGCCGAAACTCATATGGAAGAAGATAAGGAGCATAAGCAGCTTTTTCGATCTCTCAAAATACGTCAGAGGATTCCTTCTCATAGCCACTTCAAAGTACATCGGGCAGCCGGAAGTACATAATGACGGCGATGAAGCCGTGGAATCGGCCAAGCGTGAGTAAATTGATACTGATTCGTCCCCCGGTAGTCCACCTGAAAAAGGATTTTTACGGCAGTATTCCCGGTATTCCCGCCGGTCTGGCTTATCTGGCAGCATCAGTTCGGCAGTCGGGAATAGAGACAGATATTCTTGATGCCTATGGCCTTGCTCCCCGCAGGTTCTATACTTTCAGAGAGAACTACAGGGCCAGGGGGCTGACACCTCAGGAAATAGCCACCCGTGTTGCCCTGTCAGATTCCATCCCAGGAATAACGGTTCACTGTGCCACCGAGCATACCATGGCCCTTCACATCATCAGGGCCATTAAGAAGGAAAAACCCGGAACGCCAGTTGTAGTGGGAGGATATCATGCTACTTTTCTGCCTGAAGAATTCATAGAAGGAGGAGCTGACTATGTGATTCTCGGTGAGGGGGAAAAGAGACTTCCGAAGCTGTTAAGGTGCCTGGAGAAGGCCGATGATCCTGGCGATATCGAAGGAGTTGCGTCGAAGAAAGGAATCAACTTAAGAAAGGAGATCTACACGACAAACCTTGATTTGCAGCCCTTTGCCGCTGTGGATCTGCTTCCCCTTGAGAATTACTGGAAACTGGGCTACAGCCATGGCCCGTTCGCCGGCAGATACATGAACATTCTCACTTCAAGAGGCTGCCCATACACCTGTGCCTTCTGTCAGGCTCCGGCAATGTGCGGCGGTCGATGGCTCGCCAAATCAGCGGAAAGAGTGCTGGAAGAGATCCGGTATCATATTGACAGGTACGATGTCAGGGATTTTCATATTCAGGATGAGAATTTCGCGATCAGCAGGAAAAGGGTCGAAGAAATCTGCAGGGGTCTTATAGAAAAAGATTACAACATAACATTCTGCTTTCCGTCAGGATTGAAGATGGAAACCCTGGATGACGAACTCCTTGATCTTTTGATCAGAGCAGGATGCAGATACTTCTCCCTTTCTCCCGAAACAGGTTCTCAAAGGGTACTGGAGCTGATGGGAAAAACAGCGAACATTGAAAAAGTTCCCGGACTTATTCAGAAAGCCGCTTCTATGGGAACCAGCACATGCACGTTTTTCGTAACCGGATATCCAGGGGAAACCGATGAGGACAGGAAACAGACGAAAAAATATATCAGCCACCTTGCCAGGAAAGGGGTGGATGAGATAATAATGCCGATTCTTACTCCCTTCCCCGCAACCGACGCAATGAATGAGCCCTCTCTGCAGGGGTTCAAAGAGTACGATGAACTCTGTTTCTCCCCTATCTGGAGAAAAGATTACAAACCTTTGAACAGATACAGATTAAGGGTTTACCTGAATTTTTATATCATGAGACTGTTCTTTCATCCCCTTAGAGTCTTCAGGCAATTAGTAAATATTCTGACCGGAAAGGCTGCCACGAAAAGTGAAATGACCGCAAGGCGAATTTTCATGGATCTTTATGACAGGTTTCTCAGGAGATAAGTTTTCATTGCCTTCAGAGCTCCAATTTGCTGCATACGTAACTGTCTCCCTTTACATTAGTAGAATATGTCTTAGAATATAAAAAGGCGGTAGAGCACCGCCATGCAAACCGGACGAAATTCCGGGACGCAAAGCCACGGGTCCCAGCCGCTGTATGGGGATAGCGGAAGGATAGCCGGGTTACCGTTTGACCATTGCAAACCGGACGAAATTCCGGGACGCAAAACCACGGGTCCCAGCCCGGACAACCGGGAAGGACAGCCGGGTTACCTGACGTCCGTTCGGGGGAAACCTTCGGCGGATTGAGGAGGTGCTCACTATGAGGTGGATACCAATACTTATGGTTGCACTTCTACCGTCGGTTCTGCTGGCAGGCGTGACCGTATCAACCAGCCCCGCCAATGTCGACACTTTTGTCATCATTGCGCGAGAGGCCATGGATGATGGGAATTACGTTACCGCTTTTGCTCTTTATGAATGTGCTCTTCGAAGAGATCCCCACTCTTCAGCAGCCCTTGCGGGCCGCCTTGCGGCCAGGGCTTATATGGAGGAGTACAATATAACAGAGCTATTGGTAGCTTCACACTGATAGCAGACCGTCAGTGCATGCGGGGCGGGCTCTTCGGGGCCCGTCCTCCAACAGGGGGAAACTGGAGGGTACGTTCGGAGAGATCAGCATTGATAATTATATGATAGAGTTGTCTTGAACAGCATGTCGTCCGGTCTGAATAACTCCAGGAGGATCGGCACTGCATACAAGGTTGCAACATCGATCATTTTCGGAATAATCGGATTCGCTCTTAATTTCAATACGATTAATTTCGCTTTCCCGCCATATACAGCGACAGTACTGATAGGATTACTGTTCCCGATGCTTATAACGCAGGCATGGGGCTGGAAATACGGACTGCTGTCAGCTATGGCCGGCGGATGCCAGTCAATGTGGTGGCTGTGGGGACCGAGCAACGGCTAAGCAATATTTGCGGTCGCTCCTCCATTTACATTATGGATTGTCTGGCATGGAATATTCTCCGGCATTCGAGAAAAGACAGAAAAACGGAAATGGTGGCTGAACAAGTATATCGTAGAGATCCCTTTCAGAATACTGACATCAATAAATCTTCTTATCCTTGCCAGGTGGGCTGTAACACAGAATCCGCCATCCTGGGGCTGGGCATCAGCTTCACTAAGTACAATCCCCATGGAATTTTCAAGATTCGTAGTCATAAAGCAGGCGGCTGTCGGTTATATAATCCTTCTTCTGGCAGACGTACTGCTGCATCTTGGACAACCAAGAAAATTCTTCGGGCTGCAGGAAGACAGCAATAATTCGAAGTCTGTTCATGTTATCAGCATGGCCCTGCTGCTGGGAGTCTTTTTCTGGATTGTTGATAGTATTATGGATTCAGTCGTATTTCTCTCGGGTAGTTCCTTCCTTGATTCTCTGGCAATGAATATTCCTCCGCATAATGTATTTGTACGTATCTTTTTCTTGCTTGTCTGCCTGGCGGGAGGCCTGCTGGTATCAAAACATCTGTCCAGGCAGAGGAAAAGCGACTCCGCTCTTCGTGAGAGTGAGCGGAAGTATAGAAATCTACTTGAAAATCAGAGCGAAGCTGTCTTTCGCATATCCCTGTCTGACGGAAAATTCGATTACATCTCCCCGGCCGTTTCGGAAATTTTCGGATATTCACTGAATGAAATTCTTGAAACACCTCTTTTCATTATGGGAATAACCCATCCCGAATTCAAAGCGTCAATGGAGCAATACTGGCATGATATTGTGAACGGCGAGGTTGCCCCTTCATTTGAATACAAGGTTATCAATGCTGATGGACAGGAGAGATGGATATTTCAGTCAAACAACGCGGTTTACGATAAAAACGGTCAGATTATCGCCCTGGAAGGAATCTGCAGAGACGTAACCGAACAGAAACGCACCGAGGAAGAACGGGAGCTTTTACTGAAACGGATACATGAGCAGGCTCTTCAGATGCAGCAGACAATCGACACCGTGCCCGAAGGAATGATACTGCTCAATGAGGATTATAAGGTAATACTTGCCAATCCCGCAGCCGCGGAATTCATGAGACTTCTGTCAGATTCAACGGTTGGCGAAACCCTTGAAAAACTCGGAAATCGTTCTTTGACAGAATTACTTAACTCGCCTGCCACGGGATTCTGGCACGAAGTTATGCATGATAACAGGTATTTTGAGGTTATATCGCGACTGATGGAACGGTATCCCGGGCCCCAGGGCTGGGTGATGGTCATCAGGGAGGTAACACAGGAAAGAGAAATACATAAGCGCATCCAGCAGCAGGAACAGCTGGCAGCCGTTGGTCAGCTGGCGGCCGGGATTGCTCATGACTTCAATAATATCATGGCGGTTATCGTTCTCAGCACGGAGATGGGACTGCTTTCATCGGATGTTCCTTCAGATATAAGAGAAAATCTTACAACGATTTCCGGTCAGGCTGACAGGGCGGCAGAACTGATCCAGCAGCTTCTGGATTTCGGCAGACGAGCTGTTCTTGAACTTCTGCCGATGGATCTTCTGCCCTTTTTCAAGGAACAGATCAAGCTTCTGGAGCGGACACTGCCGGAGAACATCGGATTGAAACTGAATTATGGAACAGACAGATACTGGGTAAACGCTGACCCAACACGGTTACAGCAGATAGTTCTGAACCTGGCAGTCAACGCAAGAGATGCCATGCCTGATGGCGGAGAACTGAATTTTGAGATGACCATTCATAAAGGAGAATGGGTACACATAACGGTGAGCGATACAGGTAACGGAATTTCATCCGATATACTGGAACATGTTTTTGAACCATTCTTCACAACAAAGTCGCCTGGAAAAGGAACCGGGCTGGGACTGGCACAGGTATTCGGAATAGTTAACCAGCACGAGGGTCATATAGAAGTGACATCGGCAGAGGGAGAGGGAACCTCTTTCTATATTCGACTGCCTCTTCTGAGAGAGCACTGTACGGATAAATCTAAATCGAATATGGAAGAGCGGCCTGATATCATCAAGGGTAATAACGAAGTTATACTGGTGGTAGAAGATGATAAAGTCGTTCGCAAAACCCTTGTTTGATACACTGAAAATGCTGGGATATCGAGTTGTGAAAGCTGAAAACGGCAGTAAAGCTCTGATCAGCCTGGAAAAACATCCTGAAATAGAACTGATCCTGAGCGATCTCGTAATGCCGGAAATGGGTGGCCAGGCATTATTCAATCAGTTGAAAAAACAAGGTTTGAATCTTCCGATCGTGATGATGAGCGGCCATCCGATGGAGAACGAACTCGAAGTCCTTCGCTCCGAAGGATTAGCCGGCTGGATGCTCAAACCTCCCACTATAGAAAAATTGTCCCGCTTACTGGCGCACGTACTGAAAAAGAAAAATACAGGTTAAGTACCGGTTTTTGCAGAAAGAACAGATGGAAGCCTGACTTTGCCGTCTTCCGTCTGATTGTTCTCGATCAGCGCGGCGATTATCCTCGGGAGAGCCAGTCCAGAACCGTTCAGCGTATGTACGAATAGAGGTTTGCCCCCACCCGCGGGTTTGTATCTGATCATTCCCCGTCTGGACTGAAAATCCCTGAAATTGGAGATGGAAGAAACTTCAAGCCACTTTTCCTGCCCTGCCGACCAAACCTCGAAATCGTAGCATTTCGCCGCGGCAAAGCTGAGGTCTCCCGTTGCAAGAATAGAGATTCTGCAGGGGAGCTCAAGGAGAGAAAGCATCTTCTCAACGTGTATAACCATTTCTTCAAGAGCTTTATCAGAATTGTCAGGGTGTTCGAATCGAACCATCTCCACCTTTTCGAACTGGTGAACCCTGTTCAAGCCTCTGGTATCTTTCCCGTAACTTCCGGCTTCCCTCCGGAAACATGGAGTGTAACCGAATAATTTCACGGGAAGGTCGCCTTCGTTCAGAGTGGTGTTTCGATAGATATTAGTGAGAGGAACCTCTCCTGTGGGAATCAGGAAGAGGTCGTCTTTTTCAATATGGTACATATCATATTCGAGTTTCGGGATCTGCCCGGATGTTGTCATGCTTTCCCTGTTTGCCAGAAAAGGGGTCCAGATCTCTTCCATTCCCGCCTCTGAATGAAAATTCATCATCCAGTTGATGAGTTTTCTCTGAAGCCGCGCAGCCCATCCCCGAAGAAGGATGAAATTAGCCCCGGCGATATCACCGGAGGCATTCTGATCGAAGAGATTGCCAAGAATTTCCCAGTGTGGCTTTGGTTCAAAATCAAATGAAGGTTTAACCCCGGAAGTTCTTATTATTTTATTGGCGGATTCATCTTTGCCTACGGGAACATCGGGGTCAGGAATATTTGTAAACCGGAGTTCAACCTTGGCCATCTCTCTGTCGATCGCTGACAGTTCTTTATCTATCTGTCCGATACTGTCGCCCACTTTTTTACTTTCAGCGATCTGACTGTCCGCGGGAGCACCGCTCTTCTTTAAAGAGGAAACCTCCTGTGAGAGTTCATTTCTCCTTCTTCTCAGGCTTTCTGTACTGCCCAGCAGGTTTCTCCGTTCCTCATCGAGCAAAAGCCACCTGTCGATAGGGCAGGGCTCTCCCTTGTTCAAAGAGGCTTCACGGACTTTGTCCGGTTCGTTTCTCAGCAGCCCTCTGTCAAGCATTGTATTCAATCTCCCTTTTCATCTGTATAGCATTACACGAGTGCAAGAGTCAGAAATGTGGAATAAAAACCAGCAATCCCACCGCGAGAGCGCCCACTGCGGCGAGAAGAACCGCTCCGGCAGCCAGATCCTTAGCTTTCTGAACACTGTCATGCCATTCAGGTGCTGTATGATCCGCCAGAAATTCCAGGGCGCTGTTCATAGACTCGGCAGAAAGCACCATTGCAACGGCAAGAGAAATGAGTGCCCATTCAATGAGATCAAGTCCTACAGTGAATCCGAGGATAAGAACAATTGTGAGAGCGAAAACATGAATCCTTGCGTTCATCTGCGTTTTCAGCAGCGTGCCGATGCCTCTGACAGCGAATTTAAAACTTCTGAATCTCTTTTTCATTTCAGAAATATACTCCAAAACCGCTGGAAGTACTCCAGTAAACCATGAGCGCAGGTTGCAGCCCCGGATCATCCGGAGGATCCTCGTTATGCGCTTTGGTAACGGCAAGCCCTGCGGCAAGACCGATAGCCGCCCCTGCGATAACATCAGAAGGATAATGCTTTCCCAGTGTAATCCGTGACAGAGCTGTGAATCCGGCGATTGCAATTGCTGGAATCCCGGCTTCCGGCCCGTACCTGTCCCAGAGGATTACGGCAGAACAGGCTGTCCCGGCCGAGTGTCCGGAAGGGAAGCTTCTTGAATTGCTGTCGTCAGGACGTTTTCTGCCGGTTCCCAGTTTCAGGATAACGGAAACACCATTGGTAATCAGCAGGCCCTCTGTAAGCATCTGGCCTGTTTCCTCGGTGCTTTCAGAACCGAAGGCAGCTGATCCGGCCCATAGAATTGATGTGCAGGCTAGAAGGGGAAGGCCAAAAGCCACGTCACAGCCCTCCGAGCAATCCTCAAGAAAACCGTCACCCATAAATCCACTGTAGCCTTCACGGTCTTCAAGAAGATAAGCCCCGGCTGCGGTCGCTCCCCCGGCAGCAAAGGTGATAAGAGGGCCGGAGGAAAACAGATAGTGTATGTCTCTGCCCATAAAATGGAGAAAATCATCACCTGCGGTATTCGAAACCATCATCAACAGCAGAAAGATCGAAACAACTGATCCGTAAGCAAAGTTATGCCTTTTCAGCATAGAACTCCTTTATGGAATCCGCCACTTCGTTCAATTCAGCATCGGTCAGTTCGCCGAAGACAGGAAGGGAAATAACCTCTTTGGATGCATTTTCCGAAACAGGAAAATCACCCTCTTTATACCCCAGACATTCAAAACATTCCTGAAGGTGAAGAGGAAGAGGATAATAGACAGCACAGCCTATTTCACGATTGCGGAGCCATGCAAGAAGCTCATCGCGGTTTTCAGCCCTTAAGGTGTACTGATTGTATACTGACCAGGCGTTCTTCCTTATGACGGGAGTTTTTACCTGTTTCACGCTCTTAAAAGCGCTCCTGTAGAATCTTGCGTTCTTTCTCCGTCCTATATGCCATTTTTCAAGATGGGACAGTTTTACCCGGAGGAATCCCGCCTGCAGAGCATCCAGCCGGGAATTGAAGCCTACTTCCCTGTGAATGTATCCCTGTCCTCCATGTTCTCTGAGCCTGACGATTCTCTCAGCGGTTTCCCGGTTACCGGTCGTTACCATCCCTCCGTCTCCAAGAGCGCCGAGATTCTTTGAGGGGAAGAAGCTGAAGCAGCCCGCTGCGCCAAAAGAACCGGCCTTCATTTCCTCCCATTTTGCGCCAATTGCCTGTGCGGCATCCTCGACAACGGGGATCCGCCAGTCATTGCAGACAGTCATGATCCTGTCCATTTCAGCCATCTGCCCGAACAGATGAACGGGCATTACCGCTGCCACTCGTGTGCCGCTGCTCTTATCAATGACCCCTCTGTTCGTAACAGCGCAATTATTCCTCAGCCAGTCAGACAGGAGATCAGGATCCATGTTGAAAGTGTCGGGAAAAATATCGACAAAAACAGGAATGCCGCCGGCACGAACTATCGCTCCTGCGGTCGCGAAGAAAGTAAAGGGAGTTGTTATTACATATTCTCCAGGTTTAACGCCTGAAGCCATAAGCGCGAGAATAAGAGCGTCAGTGCCGGAAGCGCATCCAACAGCGATTTCCGTTCCGCAGTATTTTGAAAAATCTTCTTCCAGGGATTTCAGTTCTGGACCTTTTATGAATGCTGAAGTTTCCAGCGCTTTATCGAAAACTTTGCGGAGATCTTCAAACAGAGGTTTATGCTGTCTGCTTATGTCCAACAGGGGAACTGCCATTTGCCTATCCTTTCGAACGCCGGGCGTTACTTTGCGGTTTCAGTGGGCTCCTGCCCCAGTCAGAACTACTTTCAGCGTCCTGGCGAGTATTTCCAGGTCGAGAAAGATTGACTGGTTCTCAATATAGAAAAAATCATACTTAAGTTTGCTTGCCACGCTTTCAAGATCGGTATCGTATTCAAGCTTTACCTGTGCCCATCCGGTCAAACCTGGTTTGATTGTAAGTCGCTTCTGGTAGAACGGATACATTATTCTGAGTTCTTCAACGAAAGCCGGTCTTTCGGGGCGAGGTCCGACAATTGACATGTCTCCCATAACTACATTCAGCAGTTGAGGAAATTCATCAATTCTTGATCTGCGCAGAAGACGGCCTAAGGAAGTAATTCTAGAGTCTTCTTTGTCAGCCCAGACAGGACCGCTGTGCTTCTCGGCGTTATGAACCATGCTCCTAAATTTGAAAACCTTGAAAATCCTGCCGCCCTTACCCACTCTTGTCTGGCGATAGAAAACAGGACCTCTGGAATCAATCTTTACTGCAATTCCTATCAGGATCCAGAAAGGGAGGCCGACGAGAAGAGCGATAACACTGATGAAGTAATCCATGAACAGTTTAACAAGTTTCTGCCAGAAACTCAATCTTTCCGGAAAGATTTCCATGAATGGCTGTCCCATTATCTGAGTGCTGTGAACATGCCCGGTAACAATGTCAAAAAGATCTGGCACGACCTTTACTCTGATTCCCGCTCCGACTGCCGGCAGAAGAAGAGATAGAATATCATCATGGAAATTAGACGCGATAGTCACAAGGAGTTCCTGAACAGAATGCTTCTTCAGAATTTCAGGAAGTTCCTTTACGGCGCCGATAATTCGCTCCTCTGAAACAGTTTGCTCGATACTGCTTTTCTCCGGATCAACAAAACCGACAATATTGTACCCCAGAGCAATATTCTCTTCAAGATATTGCTCCAGATAAGAGGCGGTTATTCCAATTCCAACAATGGCCGCATTACGCCTGAGTATACCGTTCTTTGCCAGATTTCTCTCAATCAGGCGCACGCAGCCTCTGGCAGTGAATACAAGCAGGATCAGAAGGGCGTAGTAAAAAACAATAATCCATCTTCCAATCGATGCTGAAGGAGAAATGAGGAAAGCACCGAAAAATAGAATTATAAAGCCGGTTGTAACAGGTTTCATGACCAGCTTCAGTTCGTCAGCCCAGCTCATGTCCCAGTGGGGGCTGTAGGATCCGGATGCGGCGAACATGAGCCACCAGAACGGAATGGATGCTATTCCGCCGGTGAACATAATGTGGCCGGACATGGGTGTTACATCCTGAAAAAGACCTGAATCGAATTTGATCCAGGCCGCGAATATCAGAGAAATGAAAACGGCTAGCGCGTCAAAACCCATTCCGAGCAGCATAACCTGTTTTTTCAGTAGTCTTCCTCCAAAGTTCTTTTTTCCCACATCTCTACGGGATTACCTGCCAGGGTTCTGAATATACCATCAATCGAGGCAATGTTCATAAGCCAGAAGTAGTAAGGGAAAAGAAGTTTCGACGGTAACCTGCTTTTCAGGAATAATCCGGCAGCCGCAAGAAGGTGGAAAGAGCACATCAGAAGAAAGACAGCAGTGTAAACGGGAGTACCGGCCAGAAAGCCCGACAGAACAGTTGCGCAGAGAATGAGTATACCGGAGAACCATCTCAGCATTTTGTGAACAAGGAGCTGGAGGAAGAGAAGAATTTTTCCTTTCTTCAGGGCTTTTCCCATCAGGAGAACGCAGCTGGTTAACATCCAGCTGACTATCCTGACCATTCTATGGTACTGGCTGGAATCAGAAGGAGATTGCTCCACAGCAATTGCCCGTTCATTGAATACACATGAATATCCCTGAACCCTTGTCATAACCGCGAGTTCGAAATCATCCGCCCGATTTGGAGCTACAGGCATGAAGAGATTTCTTCTCAGCGAAAAGATTGCGCCGGTTGCGCCCAGTACGGCGCCGAGTCTTGAGCAGAGCTTCTTGATTGTTTTCTCATATTTCCAGTAAGCGCTTTCACAGGTTGTTCCGTCCAGGCTGTTCATTCTTGATCCGTCAACGCATCCGACCCCGGGATTACCGTAAGGCAGAACAAGCTCCTTCACGGCGTCCACCGCAAATTCAGTATCCGCATCTGTGAAAACGATGATATCATTGCCAGAAAGTTTCAGCAGTTCCTGTATTATCAGAGGCTTACCAATTCTATCCGGACTGCGGAAAAGAATGACATCATCATTCGCGAAGGTTTGAACAATCTCGTCAGTTGCGTCATCGGAAGAGTCGGATCCTATCAGTATTTCCAGCCTGCCCGGATAAACCTGGGCCAGAAGGTTTTCTATTCTGCGGGCAATGACATTTTCTTCGTTTCTCGCTGCCACCAGAATGCTTACAGAAGGCCACTCCACCGGTTCAATCCAGGGGGTATTTCTTCTGAATAGAGCAGAAAAGCACAGAAAAAGAGGATAGATGAACCATGAGACTGAAGATAGAGCAAGAATGATCCAGAAATAAACAGGATTCATATTCTTTTCTCCATCTGCATACTTGAATTGTTCTTTTTGAAAAGGTGTTTTCGGAAAGTACTGAAAGCTCTGAAAGTACGTCTTCCTTCTGTAAAAGGATGTCTGACACTCTGCCATGTCTTGTATGCTAAATATTTCGGTCGAAGATAGAATCGCTTCCTGGCATTATCACACCACTCGACCAGTTTGTACGAAGGCAGATCCGGGAGATCGACAACACAGCTATGCAACCCTTCGGAAGTGACCCATCTGTCAAAACTACCGGTTCTCAGATAACCCAGTTCTTTATACTCACGATAGAGTTTTGTCCCGGGGTATGCCATCACAGGAAAGAACTGAGCTGTATCAGGCGCAAGTTTGACAGCCATTCTGAAAGTGTCTTCAAGAGTTACAGAATTTTCTCCTGGATTACCTGCCATGAAACATCCATGGACAAGGAGCTTGGCTTTCCGTGCTCTGATCGCGAACTCCATGTTCTGCTCAACTGTCGTTCCCTTCGACACACTATTGAGTATTTTCTGGGAACCGGATTCGTATCCGACGATAATCAGCCGACATCCTGCGGCTTTCATCTTTTTCATTGCCTCGAGAGAAAGATCCGCACGCACATTTGCGGTCCAGGGGATCCTGTTTCCGTTCCTGATGAGAGCATCTGAAACTTCCTCGACCCTTGAATTATTTATGGAAAAAGTATCATCTTCTATAACGATTTCCTGAATCTGAGGAAAATACTCACTGAACAGACCGAATTCCTCTGAGACATGGAACGGCGATCGCACTCTGTACTTCCCGCGGTGCATCACCTGGGGCCAGACACAAAAGGAGCATCTGTAGGGACAGCCCCTGCTGGTTATTGTCATCACGCTGGGATACCTTGCCGCGGCGAAAAAGTAATTCTCCGGTTTCAGGTGTTTTTTATAGACATCAGCGAGGAAGGGGAGAGAATCGAGATCTTCTATCATCTCCCGCTGGTGAGTATGGACTATTTCTCCATCAATGCAGAGAACAAGTCCTGAAACATCAGAGAGATCTCTGTTCCGCTGCAGCTGATCAGCAGCAGCAACCAGAGTCTCGTCGTACTCTCCTACAGCCACTCCGTCGAGGGAAGGCGCCAGTCTGAGACTTTGTTCAGGAAGAGCGCTTACATGAGTGCCGACGAGAAGCACAGAAGCAGAAGGAAGAGCTTTCTTCACCATTGAAGCAATTCGAAGGTCGCTGTATATGGAAGGAGTTGAAGTGTCAATCACAATCAGTCCCGGATCGTACTCTGTGACTCTCAGGAGAAGATCATCCCCGGAAATACCCTCCGCAGGGCAGTCCAGGAAAAGCGTTTCATGTCCGGCGCGCTCCAGCGCTCCAACGCCATGCGCCAGCCAGAAGGGCCAGTATAGAGTTCCGCTCTTGTTGATCGCGGGAGAGCGTGATGTTCTTGAGAACCTTCCGTTCATGAAAGGAGGATTTATCACAGCTGTTTTCAAATC
>JAUXIK010000107.1 GCA_030620995.1 Candidatus Aegiribacteria sp. | reverse complement strand
TACCATCGGCATGAGAGGTCCTCTGGGCAACTGGTACCCTTTAGATGATATGAAAGGCATGAATGTCCTGATAGTAGGCGGCGGTTTCGCTTTCACGACCCTGAGATCTCTTCTTATATATCTTCTCGCTTCAAGAGATGATTATAAAGATATCACGGTTATCTACGGAGCGCGAAATCCGGATCTGTTCATCTACAAAGATGAGATAGCGATCTGGAAACAGAGAGACGATATACAGTTTCATCTTACAATTGATAAACCCGTGGATGGCTGGAATGAAAAAACCGGATTCGTTCCGACCGTTACACAGGAAGTCGCGCCGAGCCCTGATAACGCTATGGCGATAGTATGCGGCCCGCCTGTCATGATCAAGTACACCCTTCCGGTTCTGACAGAACTTGGATTTCCCGATGATCGGATATACACCTCTCTGGAGCGACGCATGAAATGCGGTATCGGTAAATGCGGCAGGTGCAATATCGGTTCAAAGTATATCTGCATTGACGGGCCTGTGTTTTCAATGGCCGAGTTGAAGAAAATACCCGAGACGGTTTAGATGGAGATTGGCGTATGGAAAAGATAATTATTGCTGAGAATGACCCGAACTTCAAATACGATATAGCTTCCCAGCCGGGGGCGGAATCCTTCATGCGCTGCTTCACTTGCGGAACCTGCACGGCTTCATGCCCGGTGGCTGAGGTAGATGATGAGTACGACCCCAGAAAGATCATCAGGATGTCGATACTTGGAATGCGGGAGGAAGTTCTTTCATCGGATATCCTATGGATGTGTTCTAGATGCTACACCTGTGCCGCCCTCTGTCCCCAGAACGTAAAATTCACGGATGTAATAAGCATCCTCCGCGATATGGCGGTTAAAGAAGGATATGTTCAGCCGGAGAGGCTCGAGAAGGCCCTGGAACTTGATAAGGTTATTCAGAGCCTCCGCTGCAAGATCATCAAGAATAAACTTCATCCGGATGAGAATGGTAAGGCAGGAATTCTTAAGACCCTTGAAGATGAACTGGACACGAAATGGTAAAGATCTGTTTTGAGGAGTATCATGACTGATAACGATAACAATATAAAGACATTCGAAGACCTGAAGACCGAAGTCATTGATACAGGATTATGTGGGAGATGCGGCGGATGTGTATCGGTCTGCTCCGCCAGCGGGTGCGGCGCTCTGAAACTGGGTGATTCCGGTATTCCTGAATACACCGAATCGGAGAAATGCCTGGACGGAGGGCTCTGTTACCTTGTCTGCCCTCGCACCGATGCTCTGAGGGATGAGCTTGAAGCGCGATCTGACTGGGCTGCGCCGATAGGACATTATACCGATGTTCTTTCCGCCAGAAGTACATATGCAAATGTTCGCAAACATGCGACGGACGGCGGGGTAGTGACTTCTCTATTAATTCACATGCTTGAGGCCGGTCATATCGATGGAGCTGTTGTCTCGGTGACTACGGAGATGTTCAACAGGAAAGCGATAGTAGCTACAACGCGAGAAGAACTCCTGAACGCTGCGGGATCTCACTTCTCCGAACTGCCTCATCTTGAGGAAGTCGGCGAGATGTATTCCGGTTTCGTCTCAATCGTGAAACAGATCAATTACTTCAAGCAGGAAAAGAAACCCCGCAGGCTCGCGGTTGTAGGAACACCATGTCAGATAACCGCCATCAAGAAGATGCAGGCGGTTTCAATCGTGCCTTCGGATATAATCAAATACACTATTGGCCTTTTCTGCATGCAGTGCTTTGAGATGGATAATCTCATGGATAAGGAATCCATAAAAAGCCGCCATATCAGACCTGAGGACATCTCCAGCGTAAATGTCAAAGAGGATTTCATACTGAACATGAAATCCGGTATTCAGGTACATATTCCGATGAACGAGGTAGAGAAGATAGCACGGCCGGCATGTTTGCGATGCAGCCATTTCGCGAATGATTTCGCTGATATTTCAGTCGGAGGCCTCGGTTCTCCCGACGGGTATACAACAGTGATGATCCGGACGATCGAGGGAAAGCAGATATTTGCGGACGCGATGTTCGGAGGCAGCGTTGAATTGATAAGCGGCATGACGAAAGAGGATCGAAAGGCGGACAGACTGAGAAAGGTGGCTCTCATCAGGGAGTTTGCCGCTCGAAAAGAAGTCCGGGCTGAATCATATACGGGGCGGTCAGAGTAATAATGGGAACAAACTCCGCGAAATCAGGAGCCGTTCTTGTCGTTGGGGGGGGCATAGCCGGAATCCAGTCATCCCTTGATCTTGCCGATTCCGGATACAAGGTCTACCTCCTTGAAGAGACTCCGGCAATTGGCGGGATCATGGCCCAGCTGGACAAGACATTCCCGACGAATGACTGCGCCATGTGCGTAATCTCGCCGAAGCTCGTGGGGTGCGGCAGGCACCTGAATATTGATCTCATCACGAACGCTGAGCTGATGGGTATAGAGGGAGAAGCCGGTAATTTTACCGTCAAGGTTAAGAAACATCCACGTTATGTCGATTCGGAGAAGTGCACAGGGTGCGGAGCCTGCGTTATTAACTGTCCGGTTACAAAAATTATTTATCCTGTAGAAATCGACGAAGTAGAGCTGAGTAAAAAGGACAGGGATATAGTAGATAACATCCTCGAGAAACACGTTGATCAGCAGGGCAACCTGATGCCGGTCCTGCAGGAGATAGACAAACATTACAGCTACCTGCCGAAAGATGTCATCCGTTACGTTTCAACGAAGCTCGAAATCGGCATTACCGATATCTACAATATCGCCACTTTTTACAATTCCTTCAGCCTGACGCCAAGAGGCAGACATAAAGTCAGCATCTGCATGGGAACAACATGTTATGTCAAAGGATCGGAAAAACTCATGCAGCGCACATGCGAGGAGCTTGGTGTTGAACCCGGAGGCACAACTGAAGATTTGAGGTTCACTGTTGAAGGGGCAAGGTGCATCGGCTGCTGCAGCCTCGCTCCGGCTATCATGATCGATGATCGGGTTTACGGCAGGGTCAAACTGAATGATCTCGCCAGAATACTGAAGGATTACGAATGAGCGCCATGAATGCGAAGAAACTTGATCAGCTAGGCAACAATGGTATGGAATCGCTATATCCGGAACAGATAAGGATTTCAGTCGGAATGGCGACATGCGGTCTGGCTACGGGGGCTCAGGCAGTATTTGACCGGTTCGAGGATGAGTTAAAAAAAACAGGCTTTAATGCTGTTCTTTCGAAAACAGGATGCCTTGGTTTCTGCCAGAGAGAACCGATCGTAGACCTTTTCATCCCTGGAGTTCCCAGGCTGACATATGTCGAAATGACGCCGGAGACAGTCACCGATTTCATGGATGCGCTTGAAAACAGAAAAATTCCGAAGGATAACCTTCTATGTCAGTACGATAAGGAACTTCTGCTCGATGACGTTTTTAGAAAATATGATCTGACCGAAAAACAGAATGAGCTGTCAGGAACGCCTCTGTACGAAGATATACCATTTTTTGCAAAACAGCAGAAAATCGCGCTTCGAAACTGCGGAATAATAGATCCCGGTTCTATAGGGGAGTACATCGCCAGGGGCGGATATAGAGCCCTTTTCAAAGTGCTCGGAGGAATGACACCCGAAGCTCTGATAGAAGAGGTCAAAAATTCCGGTTTGAGGGGGAGAGGCGGCGGCGGTTTTCCCACCGGCCTGAAATGGGAGTATACCCGCAGAACGGAAGCCGAGGATCGCTATATCGTCTGTAACGCGGATGAAGGCGACCCGGGAGCTTATATGGACAGATCGATTCTCGAAGGCGACCCGCATTCCGTAATAGAAGGCATCATAATCGGCGGATATGCTATCGGCGCTTCCACAGGATTTATTTATTGCAGAACAGAATACCCCCTGGCTATCGAAAGACTCGTAATAGCACTGGATCAGGCACATGAGAACGGTCTGCTCGGGGAGAACATTTTCGGTTCAGGATTTTCCTTCGATATCCAGATCCGCGAGGGCTCAGGAGCATTCGTCTGCGGGGAAGAGACTTCACTGATGCACTCGATAGAAGGCGTATCCCCGGAACCTGGAAACCGCCCGCCATTTCCATCCGAATCCGGTCTCTGGGAAAAGCCTACGAACATCAACAATGTCGAGACCTGGGCGAACATCCCCGCTATAGTTATCAAAGGCAGCAGCTGGTACTCCTCTATTGGCACTGAGAAATCAAAGGGCACCAAGGTATTCTCGCTTGTGGGAAAGGTGAGAAACAACGGCCTTGTAGAAGTGCCTATGGGAATCACGCTCAGAGAGATCATCTATGAAATCGGCGAAGGAATTCCCGATGACAAGGAGTTCAAAGCTGTTCAGACAGGCGGCCCTTCCGGAGGATGCATTCCGTCGAAGCTTCTTGACCTTCCTGTGGATTATGAAAGGCTTGCGGAAGCGGGCTCCATCATGGGATCCGGAGGCATGGTGGTTATGGATTCCGATACCTGCGTTGTGGATATAGCGCGGTATTTCCTCGAGTTCACAAATGACGAATCCTGCGGTAAATGCACTTCCTGCAGAGACGGCAGTGAGCTGATGCTGAAAATACTCACAAGGATCACAGAAGGTGACGGCAGACCTGAGGATGTTGATTTCCTGCTTGAACTTGGAGAGGCCGTGACGGATGCTTCACAGTGCGGGCTGGGTCAGACGCTCGCGAACCCGGTACTATCCACAATAGAGTATTCCAGGGATGAGTACGATGCTCATATAGAAAAGGCTGTATGTCCCGCGCATGTGTGCAAGGCACTTGTTGTATACAGTATTGATGCTGATGCCTGCACCGGATGCACCCTCTGCGCCAGGAACTGTTCCGCAGGAGCAATAACCGGAAAAGTAAAAGAGCCGCATCTGATTGATTCTGATAAATGCACAAGGTGCGGTGTCTGCTATGATGTATGTAATTTCAACGCGATAATAGTGGAGTAGCAAGGCATGGAAAGCAAAATGATCAAACTCACCATCGATGATCAATCAGTAGAATTCGAGAAGGGAACGACTCTTCTTGAAGCCTGCAAAAAACT
>JAUXIK010000108.1 GCA_030620995.1 Candidatus Aegiribacteria sp. | reverse complement strand
GACGTTTGGAGAAAGGAAGGTCTCCAGCGAGGCATCATGGCAACGATCTGCTCAATTACCATTCCCTCCCACGAGAAACCCACAACAGGATGAGCAAGAAGTTCACTGAATGTTTCAATGCGCTGCAATGCATGAAGTATCCCGCTGTCACGAAGGTATACTTTGGGGGATTTTATCAGCCGCTTTTTCAGGTTTGCCTCAAAGGGAGGAAGTACACGAAGCATGTAAGTACTCTCCAGAACACCCATGTACTTCCTGAGTGTCGGTACCGATATGTCCGCGGCTCCTGCCAGTTTACTGTAATTGATGACCTGACCATGAATGTGAGACAGTAATAACCATAGCCGTTCCATTACTTTCGATGGAATTTTCAGGCCCAATTCGGGAATATCTCTTTCAAGAAATGTTCTGATAAAATCCAGTCGCCAGGCAAAACTGTCTTCATTGTCGGCAGCAAGCAGACTATCGGGAAACCCTCCTCGCAGCCAGAATGTGCTGGTTTTTGTAATAGACTCAACTTCGGTAAACAGAAAAGGTGTCAGATCAAGCAAAGCTATTCTTCCCGCAAGAGATTCGCTTGTCTGATGGATAAGATCCCGCGTGGCGGAACCAAGAATCAGAAATCTTCCGGTGCTTCTGTTTCTGTCTACCTCAGAACGGAGAACTGAGAAGAATTCAGGGATGTGCTGTATTTCATCAAGACAGATAAGACAATTCTGATATTCTTCGAAAAACAGTTCAGGCTCGGCAAGCATGTTTCTATGAGATCGGTTCTGAAGATCAAGATATACTGTCGATTCATCTGATTTCCGGAGGAATTCCCGCGCAAGGGTTGATTTTCCGCACTGACGCGGCCCGAGAATTACAGTAACAGGTGATCGATTCAGAGCCTTGGCAAGTGCTTTTTCCGCTATCCTGGTTATATAAGCATGCATATTACTAACTACCTTTAGTGATTTACATGGTTTATATCACAATTGCAGTAAATGTCAAGCCAATTCTGTACCGGGCAGATCCCGACGCAGTACCACGAGCGCAAGAGAGTGTCGGCGTTATAAGCCAGATTAATCCGCTCTTACTTCGCGAAGCTTTTGGCTTCTTCTCTCTTGACGTATCTATTGTATATACGTTATATCATATATGGAGGTGGTATATGTCCAAGCAAATGATAATACGTATTGACCCTGTCCTGAAAAGCAGAGTTGAAAATTATGCCCGGGCAGAAGGAAAAAACGTAAGCATGGTTGTGAGAGAATTACTTGAGGACTACATAGTAGACAGAGACATCAGTGGCTATATCGATGATCTCTGGAACCGCATAGGAATAAAAATCAGAGAACAGGACATCAGCGCTGATGATATCGATGCGATCATAAAACAAACCAGAACTCAAAAATGACAAGAGTCGTTGTTGATACAAATGTTTTTATCTCTTCCTTCTTCGGTGGCAACCCAAAAGAGATCATCAATCTGTGGAAAACAGGATCGATTACACTCTGCGTATCAAAGGATATTATCAACGAGTACATTGAAGTACTTAATCGGCTTGGCCTGAAGGATGAGAAGGAACTGCAGGAACTGCTTAAGATTTTCGCGGAAGGTCACAATATCATCTTTGCTGCGTCAACGCCTTCTCTCACAATAGTCAAGCAGGATTCTAAAGATAATATGTTCATTGAATGCGCTGTTGCCCTCAAGTGCTCTCACATAATTTCAGGGGATAAACACCTTGAATCAATTGAAAATTATATGGGTATCAGAATACTCAACCCGAAGGAATTTCTGGAACAATTTCACAGTTCCTGTAACAAATAGTATCTACTGTTAATCAATTCGGAAACATTCTGAAGACAAATTCTGCTATTGCTCCTGAGCATATTCTTTCCCGTAAAGCTTAATTATGCACTCAGGGCAGAGACCGTGGGAGAATTCCGCGTCGGAGTGATCGGAGATGTAGGACTCGATCTGCTGCCAGTAACCATCATCATCCCTGACTTTTTTGCAGCTTGCACAGATGGGAAGCAAACCCTGAAGTTTCTTCACATCCGCAAGGGCATTACGAAGCTGATCGTTCATCCTGGAAAGCTCAACATTCTTCAGGCGGTAGATCTCGGCTTCCTTTTCTTTATTCTCTGTCTCGAACTGCACCTGAAGCCCCGCTATCTTTTCCATGCTTTTCTCGTTCAAGTGTTCTTCAACGCAAGTATTCAGTTCCAGAGAGTGCTGAAGCGCTTTCTGCAGATCCCCTTTTGCCTTATACAGATCCGTTATCTTCTCCAGGCAGAGAATCTCCCAGTCCTTCATCGAAAGCTTCCTTGTTATCGAAAGACCTCTGCTGATAAGTTCTTCAGCTTCATCGAAACGTCCCATGAAAGTATATATCCCGCCAATACAGGCGCATGTGTTGGCGATTCCCCTCCTGTTGCCGATTTCCTCATACAGTTCAAGGCTCCTTAAGAAGAAACCCAGTGCTGATTCATTATCGCCGAGGGTTTCATGCAGGTTTCCCAGATTGCCCAGAGTGCTTGCGGTACCTTTTTTGTCTCCTGCATCTTCCCTGATATCAAGGGCTTTCTGGAAGTACTTACGAGCCTTTTCCAGCTCTTCCTTTTTTCCACAGACAGAACCGATGTTGTGGTAGACGTATGCCAGTTGCTGACGGTTACCGGACTCCTCACAGATCTCCATCGCGTATTCAAAGGATGACAGCGCCAGATCCAGACGATTCAGGCTGCTATAGCATGCGCCGATATTCAAGTAGCAGGAGGCAATTTCGTCTTTACCTGCGCCATATTTCTGTTTCAGTCTGAGAGATTCGTGGATGTGCTCAAGAGCTTTGTCAATCATGCCCTGAGCCCAGTATACATTTGCAATAGTAGCATGAGCGGATGCCGTACCGTCCATGTCCCCGAGTTTCTCAGATATCTCCATTGATTTCCGGCAATAAGACATCGCCTCAGTAAAGTTCCCCGCCTCGAGATAAATTGTTCCAAGCGTAGTGTAGCTTTTTGCCTGCTCGACAAAAAGCTCCAGTTCCGCAGAAATATCCAGTACTTCCACAGCATAAGCTTCCGCGGTGCGGGGATCTGAATGCATCACGGCAAAAGCAAGTTTGTTCAGTACGGATACAAGTTCTGAACCGGGAGGCAACAATCTGAGTTCTTCCAGTTCCTTCTCCAGCGCTACAATTTCCTTATTAGGCATGCCACAACTCCAGACTAAAGCCCAGTCGAAACAGAATCTTTCTCACACAATTCCACAGCTCAATAGCATAATATCCGTTCATGCTACAGGTGTCAATTAATCAGGACAGCTCTGAAAGCCTGCAGAGAAGGAGGAGGCAACCCGTTCTGCAAGATAGGATAATGCTGTCAGAAAAAGGAAATACAAGGCTGCTGGCTCTGCGATGATTCTGAAACTTGCAGAACTCTTAATGATCTGAAGACAAACCATGGCATAGCCAATGATCCTTGCTATTCTACATCATCAATGCAGAAAGACCCCTGACATTCTATATCGAATGCAGCAATAATATCCCAACTGTCCCCGGGGACTGGTTTTGCATGACGGTACATATAAGAACCTTCCGGAACAGAAACTGGAGTTTTTACCATTATATTACGCCGGCGGGATGTCCGGGGAACGAATTTCCGACATATAGAACAGATGCCGGGTAAGATGTGGATACTGTTCTTTCTTTGCCTGAAGATACTGTACTGGCTCATTCAAGATATAACTGCAGGGGGCTAGTAACAGTACTTGATAATATACCTTAATCTGTTATGATATAACATTATGGAAGGGGTATACAATGTTGCTGGCACATAAGATTGAGCTACGCCCAACTCCTGAGCAGATCATCTATCTTGATAAAGCCTGCGGGTGTCGGCGTCATTGTTTCAATCAATTATTGGAACACTTTTCCCAAGATGGGATGAAGTGGTCGAGGGCAGCGGCTTACCAGTATTACATCAAGGAGATAAGGCTGAAGTTTCCCTGGTATAGTGAAGTGTCTTCAAGAGTAACTCGCAATGCAATCGATGATTTAGGTAATGCATTCAAGCACTTCTTCAGGCGGGTGAAAGAGGGAGAGAATCCCGGTTACCCTAAGTTCAGAAAGCGTGGGCAGAATGATTCTTTCGCTTTGCGAGAGACGCCTAAGTTTGACGTGGAGAACAGAACTTTGCGGATAGAGCGGCTGAAAACCCGTATAAAGATGCGTCAGAAGTTGCGTTTTACCGGGAAGGCGAAGCAGGTGACTATCAGCAAATGTGCTGGTAAGTATTTTGCGGCTATATTGATAGAAACCGATGACTATGATAAAAAAGACACAGATCGGAGGACAAGTGTTGGTATAGACTTTGGAATTAAGAATATGGCTTTACTGAGCGACGGGACTGTATTCGGAGCGAACCAGAAGCTGAAGAGTAATTTGGGAAAACTGGCAAAATTACAGCGTAGGCTGTCTCGGAAAGTGAAGGGAAGCAATCGAAGAGCGAGAGCCAAGCATAAGATTGCCCGACTTCATTATAGGATAACCAGCCAACGCCAGGCAATTCTGCATGAGATCTCAGACTACGTTACGGCAAATTACAACCTGATTACAATCGAAGATTTGAACGTAAGCGGTATGCTGAAGAATCGGAGGCTGAGCCGTGCTATCGCAGATGCTGGTTTTGGAACACTTCGGAGGATGATCGAATACAAGGCCGAATTGCGCGGCTGTGATGTCGTAGTAGCAGCTAGATGGTTCCCCAGCAGCAAAATATGCTCACGATGCGGAGAGGTCAATACTGATCTAAAGTTGAGTGATAGAATTTATCGATGCGATTGTGGTCTTGAGATCAACCGTGATCTGAATGCCGCATTGAACCTTAACAAATATGGTGTGGACACGTTCAAGCCCACCTTAAAACGCACGCAGGAGTTGAGTAAGACGGGCGCTTCGGTGCCCGCTTCAATGGTGACGGCGTGAATAAGATTATAGTAGATAATGTAGATTATCATAACCTTTTAGGAGCGG
>JAUXIK010000072.1 GCA_030620995.1 Candidatus Aegiribacteria sp. | reverse complement strand
AAATCTCCTGAAAATCACTCATTCTCACAATATTCCGGCACGAAAAAGGTTATGACCCGGTTCAAAATTCCGTAATTTGGTACCCCCGACGGGATTCGAACCCATGCTTCCGGCTCCGGAGGCCGACGCTCTATCCAGCTGAGCTACGGGGGCAATTTAGTTAATTCTATGCTTAAACGGAAATTCTTTTAACTTCCGGTTTTTTTCCATTTTCAAGTACAAGTAGCGCCATGGATCTTCTCTTCATGCTCTCACATACAGCTCCGGGATTAAGGCGGAGAACTCCGTTCTTCACATCACTGTGATAAACATGCGAATGACCGAAGATGACTATATCTGGTTTCTCCGAAATGAATCTATCCAGTATCCTGCTCTCGATACGGAAACGTGAACCGGCACCGTGTGTCATGCAGATTTTATATCCCTCAAGTTCAAGCTTAAGGCTCTCGGGATACATGTTTCTCAATTCATACGGATCCATGTTGCCATGTACCGCTTTTACTGACGCAAACCTTTGGAGATCATGAATTACACTTAGATCAACCATATCCCCTGAATGGAGAATCAGGTCACATTCAGCACAGATCTCATATACCCGACCGGGTAAAGCACCCAGTCTTGTGGGTATATGAGTATCTGAAAGAACAGCAATTTTCAATTAGACTTTTTTCTTTTTATGCCTGTTTGCGCGACGTCTTTTTTTCCTTTTATGTGTAGCTATCTTAATACGTTTTCTTTTTTTCCCGCTCGGCATCTTACTCCGCGACCTTGTTTTTTACAAGTCTTGAGGGTTTGAATACAGGAACTTTGCGCTGAGGAACTGTAACTGCAGCACCAGTATGAGGATTCCTGGCAATGCGTCTTTTACGCACAACAACCTTGAATGTACCGAAACGTCTGATCTCTACATGTTGGTCATTATAGAGAGCTTTTCTTATTTCCTCAAGAAATCCGTCTACAACAGCTGCAACGTCTTTCTTGTTGAGATTGATATCATTGCTTGCTGCAATCTTCGAAACGATATCAGCTTTGGTCATTTTCTTCCTCCAGAACTGGTTTGTGTTTAGCCGGTATCTCTTTTTCCGGCACCGTTAAATACATTAATTACCTTCTATCCTGCACGAACCGATAAGATATACAATAACAATAAGTTCGGCAAGGCCTGAAAAAACAAAGGAAATTCAGTATTCACAAGCAACGGAGAATGAATGTCTACAAATTATTAGCAAAACTAACAAAGCAGGAGGACACGCATCATAGAGTGCGTGTCCGGCATTAAATGGTGAAGCTGACGGAAGGAAGTTGAGAGTTTCAGAAAAAGCGGAGAGCATAACTCCCCGCTTCATCTGGTGGAGCTGACGGGAGTCGAACCCGTGACCCCCTGACTGCCAGTCAGGTGCTCATACCAACTGAGCTACAGCCCCTCTGAAGTACGGGTACATTATGATAATGAGTCTCAAAGTCAATAGTCTCAGGCTTCATCTGAAGCAGTATCCAGTCTCCAGAAAGTCCCTCCTGAAGGAACTCTTATGAATTCATCCGGAATCTCCAGAAGTACCAGTTCAATCGTCATTGAAACGGTGCCTTCAAACAGATGACCGCCTCTGGACGACATGTCCTCATCAGCAAGATTTACATGCAGATGAACGAATGGTTCACCCTCTTTCATGGATACATTACCCTGGAGGGAGAGTATTTCGGAAGACGGCTCGACTGTTTCCTTTACATATTCGTTACCGTCATATCGGCCAATTACGATATTTTCCAGCATTCCAATTCCAGCAACTATAGCAGCTGCTTGAACTTCTTGTTCTGTACACCATTGAGCCAGTGTTTCCGGGAATTGTTCTCCTTTATCGAATCTAATAACCGTTCTGTCTTTATCTCTGTAGAGAACTTTCACCTGTCACTCTCCTCTGTCCAGCTTCTTCTTCCAGTCTCTATCGATCCATGTCCGGATGGACAAGACAGTCTGTAGCCCGAATCTGTTTTCTCCATCAGATATTCTTCCCGGGATTCCGGACAGACTAAAGGCCAGATCCTTCCTGCGAATTCGTCCAGTTCCGCAACTCTCTCAGCCCATTCTCCATTCGCGTCCCGAAAAGATGCCTGATCTGTACATAGAGTATTCATATTCGCGTGGCATTGTCTTTTTAAGGATATTTCTGAAAGCTTATTACGACTGTTGCAATCGCATGCAATATATGAGAGTATTACCGCAATCACTGATATAGCAATGATCCATATTACTTTGTTTTTCATAATCTCTACCTCAGTACAATTAGTTGCCTTGTAATAGGTTCTGTACCTGTGGCGCAGAATCTGGCAAAGTACAGCCCTGGAGGAACAGGATTACCCTGTGAAGTTATGCAGTTCCATTTAATTGTCCCTGCTCCATTTAGTTCATTATCAAGAATAATCACTATTCTGCCTGCTATGTCATGAATGGTAAGAATCCCGGACCCTTCAGGAGCAGACCATTTGAATTCCACACTGGAATGTACAGGATTCGGGTACGGCATTGAAAGGAACGGAACAAGCGTTGGTATATCTGGACCTGCGATCCCTGTACCTAATATGGGTATATCAAATGTTACAGATACATGATTCCTGCTCCATACTGTAAGTGCAGCTGTATCAGTGTCATCTGTAGTCGTTAGTAATATTTGAACCTGTCCGGAAGCGTCAGTATAATCCACCTCGTACATTGCCGGCTCATCCCATTCTCCCTGAATGAAACAGACTCTTGCTCCTTCCAGAGGACCGGAATCATCCTGAACGGTTACCGTAACATTATTGGTACCAATATTCAGAGTATCGGGACTGTCCACCTGAAGAACTCCATTCGGAGCCTCTGTCCACATAGGCAGCTCCGGATCACCGAAGAGAGTGATTGACTTGGCTATCCAGTCATAATGAGTATCAGTCGGAATAAGTGGAATGAACTCATCCCATGCCATGGCATGTGCCACTCCAAGATGATACATATCCTCTACAAAGAATTTCGCAAAGAATTCCTGATCAACCAGCTCACTCCATTGATTCCCCGGTTCGGATGGTTCCCCCCATCCATATCTCGTATTCATCATGCAGAACCCACCACCGCCTGCTGATCTTATCCATGCTTCAGCAAGGCAATAACCTAAATCAAAACCGCCGGAATTACAGGCAATTGTATTCCATATTGATACCCTGTCATGAGCGGATATGTTCGTAAGTCCGGTAAAATCACTGCTGCTCAGGCTTCCAACACCTATTGAAACACTACCCTGGCTGCCATGTCCCGCATGATTTACAAGATGCATGCCCTGGTTGAGCATCTCCATGGACAGGGCGTAACTCTGTGTACCGGCGCTCTCGTAGAGTTTGATAATAGGTTGCCATGCTGTGGGCGTGTACAGAGTGTCTATCTTTTCCTTTCCGGCACTTCCGGGGCAGTAGGGGCTGCTCCAGAGAATTCCGGTTGTAAAGCCCATCGAAGTCTGCCATGGATCGGTGTCCCGGGTATCCTCCAGAGAAGGATTTTCGTATGCAAGTACTTTGTTTACGAAGATATCAGCCTGAGAGCTGTTTTCTACAGATGCTCTTCCAATGAAGTAGTCGGGGTGATAATCCATTTCATCACCATCGATTTCACCCCAGATGCCGTTGCCGTTAGCATCCCAGAGATCTGTACCAACATTGATATCGTTCATATCCTGAAAGTAGATATCCGCGGCAGGATCGCCAGTGTATCCTTCAGCTGTTGCCCAGCAGTTTCTGTGCGGTACAAGGGGTGTATCTCCTCCGAGAAGGATATATGTAGGAGGTGAATCGTCATAGATATCCCTCAGAAAGAATCTCAGTTTCTGCGCAGCATCGATACCTGTATATGCCAGTTCAATGTATTCCATTGTGACAATTGAAGCTGGAATACCCTTCATCGTCTTGTACTGAGCAAGGGATTCGAAAACTGAAACAAGTGAATCTCTTGTTACAATCAGATATTCACCCCATGGAAGGTCCTTTGCAGAAACTAATGGAACATCTGAGAAAATTATCTGGTCAGCGTTAAGAACGGTTCTTTCCAGCAGATCTTCCATAACTGCAAGTCCTGTAATACCTCTGCCGATTGGAGAAGGTTGAATATCGCCGCTGCTGTGGTAATGAATCTTCATGGTTATTGATCTGGTATAGGTAGCTCTGGTGGAAACCGGATCCCAGAATACTGGAAATATTCGCATGTTAAGAATATTATTCCCCATAAGTCCGCCCTGATCTCCGGGGATTACTCTCTTGTAATCAGGAGTTTCGCTGTAAGATTCAGGATTTCTGCTGGTTGGGGAAAAGAGTTCCGGCCTTGAAAGGGGTACTCCTACTTGAACAGGTTTAATGTCATACGAACCGGGAAGCACAATCTCATCAAAATGGATGACTGTGATTGAATCCACATGTGCATTCGCAGGAAGCAGGACAGTAATTGGAAATACGGGAAGTGACGGATCGCCTGGAATGCCGCAGTTCGTTGCTCCCGGAATGTAGAAGTATTCCCCGAAGGGGCTTTCTTTTACATCGGGCTTTGAAACCGGAGATTCCCATATAACAGTCATTTCTCCTGCTGAAACAGTCGAAATCAGGACAGCAGCATACAATAATAAGGTGTATTTCATTTTGTATCTCATTTCATCAGGTTTCCATCAGAGCGGATAACCATCCCCTGCCAATGATCTCCTCAAGCATAACCTTTATCATAATTGTAATGGGTACCGCAAGAACCATTCCCCATGCGCCCCAGAGCCACGCCCATAAAATAACCGAAAGAAGAACCGTTACTGATCCGAGAGGAAGTCTGAACTGCATCAATCTTGGTTCTATGACATTTGAAACAAGGTTATTGATGACCAGCACAACGATAACCACGGGCCATGCGGCAAGGAAGTTGCCCTGCTCAAAAGTTGCCATTGTATAAAGTATTACACCTGCCCCGGCAATAAGAGATCCGTAAATCGGAATGAAATTCATTACAAAATATATGGATCCCCAGATCAGAGCATCCTGAGTATCAAGAAACAACAGTAAACCTAATCCTATTCCTACTCCGGTAATTAAACTCGTAATTATTTTAGTAACTATGAATGTGCGCGTATTCGATTCAATTTTTTCAACGATGTTTTGAATATTTTTGTAATTCGCAGGTTTAAGTGTACTTTGCATGTTCTCTTCAAGTCTTTTCCTGCCAATAAGTAGAAAAGTGCTGAGAAACATGATCATGGCAAATGTGAATACTCCGGATATTATCGGTTTGGCAGCATTCGGAGCGATGCTCAGAGCTGATTCCACAAGCCCGTTGATATGATCATTAACTGCCGTTGCATCTCCGAACAGACCGCTTGAAACCATCCAGTCCTTAATAGGCATAACAACATTGTTCATGATTTCGGTGCTTTTGCTTAAAATCAATGATATCTGCCCTCTGACAAGAACATATACTCCGAAAGACAGTGAGGCGAAAAGAAGAAGAACAAAAATAACAGAGAAGATCACAGCCAGTTTTGACTCTTCACTGATGTGCTCTTTTCCGAATTTCCCCTTTAATCTTGCAAGGAATCGATCCGTTACTGAGGCTGTCCTGTTTGAGAGAGGCTGCAGAATAAGCATAAGGAAGAATGCGACTGTCAGTGGAACGAAAACATTTGATGCCGATTTCAGGATAGTACCAGCTGCTACAACTCCAAGGAGAGTGATCGCAGCCCTGAAAAACACGGAACCGTAATCCTTCATGGCATCTCCTTTACGGTCTGTATGGATCCGTACTCTTCCGGTCTCATATCGGATAAACAGTCAATACTGGCACGAATTTTATACACATCACTCAGGTCAATTTCAAAATCGGTAATCCCATCCGATATTATACTGCCTTTCAGCATATTTCCAGTGGGGTGAGCAACTCCTCCCCCTCCCTTGAAGATAACTCCAAGATGCTCTCCGCCGATATTGCATCCTGCAACGAAGATCTGAGATTCAGCAGCTCTTGCCCGAAGAAGAGATCGAAAGAGTTCCCTCCGCCCTCTTGGCCATTGTGACGGTACAAAGATAATGGAAGCCCCTCCAAGAGTCAGTCTGCGGGTCAGTTCAGGAAAGCGCAGATCATAGCAGATGATCCCCCCTGCAGTCTTTCCGGAGAGATCGAATGTACCTCCGCATTTCCCGGGGATAAAAGCTCTATCCTCCCCCATTTTGGTGAAAAGATGAACCTTTTCCGTTGTGTATGCTATTTTCCCATCAGGATCGTACACCACCATTTTGTTCACTACTCCATTGGAAGTCTTTACAGGCAGTGATCCCGCGACAATCCAGATATTTTCTCTCTCAGCCATCTTTGCGGGAAGCAATTCAGGAAGGTCTTCGGGAGAAAGGGCAAGATCGGGTATTCTGTCCAGCACATATCCTGTCGTAAACAGTTCCGGCAATACAGCAAGATCAGGTACAGGAGATGCAACGGCTGCTTCAGAGAACTTCTCCAGGTTTTCCGCGGGAGAACCCTCAATAGCCAGTTCAACAAGTCTGAGAATCATAATCTCTCCGAATCAGCTGTGGTCACTTGTACATTCAAGATATGCGATAAGTATATTACAACGTATTATACATTATGAAATTAATGATGAAACACTTTCATTTCAACTGGAAGGAGACTCTGCATGACCATTCCCCGTATAAGCAACAGAGGTAACAATATACAAGAATCACCCATCAGAAAACTGGCACCTCTCGCCAATGAAGCCCGAAGCCGTGGAATAGAAATCTATCATCTGAATATTGGTCAGCCTGATCTTCCAACACCCGTTGAATTCTGGGATGCCGTTAAATCGAACATGAGCCATGTGCTGGCGTACGGGCCGAGTAATGGACTTCTCATACTAAGAGAAGCAATATGCAATTACTACTCCCGATCAGGCATTTCACTTCTCCCTGAGCAGATTATGATCACAACGGGTGGCTCAGAAGCAGTTATTTTCGCTATGATGGCTGCATGTGATCCAGGTACGGAAATAATCTGTTTTGAACCTTTCTACACTAATTACAACGGGTTCGCCACCCTTGCAGGCGTAAAGCTGGTACCTGTCACATCAAGCGTTGAGAGCGGATTTCATCTGCCCCCGAAAGATGAAATCATTTCCAGGATCACTGATCGAACAAGAGCAATTCTTATATGCAATCCGAATAATCCCACCGGTACGATCCTGACTGACAATGAGTTGAATACACTCGCTGAAATCGTTATTGAGAATAACCTTTTCCTGCTTGCGGATGAGGTTTACCGTGATTTTGCTTTTGACGGCAGAAAGCACTCCTCTATTCTCGAGATTCAGGATATTTCGGATCGAGCCGTTGTGATGGATTCAATTTCCAAGCGGTTCAGTTCCTGCGGCGCCAGACTGGGCAATCTGATTACCCGGAATTCATCCTTAATGTCTACTTTCATGAAGTTCGGCCAGGCGCGCCTTTGCCCCCCCACTCTCTCTCAATACGGCGCGACTGAAATGTATGAATCTCTGACTGATGATTATTACACATCAATTGTTGCCAAGTATCAATCCAGACGTGATTTACTCATGCAGGAACTCCAGAATACTGACGGCATCTTCTTCCTGAAACCTGAAGGGGCATTCTACGCGACTATTCGATTGCCCGTTGATGATACAGACAAATTCGCGTCCTGGCTTCTGAGCGATTTCTCCATTGATGGATGGACTACTATGGTAGCTCCTGCCGCAGGTTTCTACGCAACACCCGGTAAAGGACTTGATGAGATCAGGATCGCATACGTTCTTGATGAGCAAAAGATGCGTAAGGCTCTCAGAATTCTGAAGTTGGGACTGGAAGAGTATCAAAGCTGAGCTGGAAGTAGAAAGATCGGCCTTTTCAGTCTGGATTACAGCCGCTTCTGCCTGTTGCCTTGCTTTCACCTGGTTTTTTAGACACCATTTCTTATTCTCCGTTTCCCTGATTTAATCCTGGCAGAATCATATTCCACTTGATGTCGAAAAGAAAACAGCATCATGGCTGGACGAAGTACCATACAGAAAAGAAACCATATCTTCATCTTCGGTGTTAAGATAGCGGGAGGATCAGACAATGTTGAGAAAAGCATTCATTCACTACACGAATCTGTTGCAGAACGATATCGACGACAGAAAGTCTCTCATCCGGCAATTCAACGGTTTTCGCCACAATATCCACTTTTCCGGTCAGGCATCCAGAGTCATCGTTTATGTTTCTGCAGGAATCGTTATAGCCGCTGCTGCCTTTGCAGGTCTTCTGATATTGCTTCAAACCTGACAAGATAGCAGCAGCAACGCTGTGTATCCATTTCGGACCTGGCGGTCTTTTTCGAAGAACAGCTCTACTCCCTGGGCGTATGACCCTGAGCAATGACGTAAAATCCACTTACCATAGGCTATAGAATATTGACACAGGGAATAAAACTTATTAATACAGCAACAATAAATACCAGTATAGGTACAAGCTTTGTGATCGTCGTGATGATCAGGAAGAACCCTGGCAGCTACTCTATCACCACAAAACGCCTGCTCATTGAGATACCTCCGGAAGTCATCCTTACGAAATATACACCCTGTTCCAGCTCGGACAGGGTCGCAGTGTGCCAGCCTGCCGGGCAGCCATCTATGGAGACGGTTTCCACAGCTCTTCCAGCCATATTATACACCGTCAGGTTGATATCAGTTCTTTCCGGAAGTGCAAATGTCACCGAATATGCGGCCCTGACCGGATTCGGGAAAACCGGATGCAGGCAAAAGACGGAGGGAATACTTCCATTCTCTTCGGAAATACCCTGAGAGGTCCAGCTCAGTGAGACACTGTTGAGAACCGGTGTGGAATCTATACAGGTGGTTTCAAGAATTGCTCTGTATTGAACGTACCTGTCTCCATCGCTCAGGATACCTTCGAGGCTGCAGGGTTCGTATATGGTCTCAGACCACTCACCCATCTGACTGCTGTCGGGGTTTGAGGAGGACCTGACCCGGAAGCTTACAGTGCATGAAGCAGATGACTCTTCCTCCCAGTCTATCACTCCCCATTCCGGGCCGGATTCCGTATCCAGAACACTGGACTCCAGCCAGCCGGACATCCCCGTGTCCCACCGGAGCACACCATTATAACTTATAGAAGTAGCGATAATCTCAGGGTCACCATCACCGTTCAGGTCTTCGGCATGTACGCTGCTGAAACAGTCCCATGAACCAAGAGGAAGAAAATGCATTGAAAATTCGCCTGTACCGTCGGTGTTTTCCCACCATGCCAGGCAGATATCAATGTTATTTCCTGAACCCAGCACATCAAGGTCACCGTCGCTGTCAATATCGGCAGCGAAGACCGAGTTAGCGTTCGAAAGGCTGGATATGTCATGCTTAATCCACGATGAACCGGTTCCATCGGTGTTCTCCCACCAGGCAATGTAGTCGTAGTAACTGCCCCAGGCACCAAGGATATCCATGTCACCGTCGCCATCTACATCACCGGTATGAACGGATGTACCTCCGCCAAAGGTATCTTCAATTATATGCTGGTTCCAGCTGGTTCCACTTCCATCGACGTTCTCGCACCAGACAAGATCATTGTTGTAACTGTTGACGCCAATCACATCGATATCTCCGTCGCCATCGATATCCGATGCGTAGATATCCATATCTATCACCAACTGAGGATTGCTCTGGATATCGTGCTGGATCCAGCTGCCTCCTGTTCCGTCGATGTTTTCCCACCATGATAACGTATCCATAAAGAAAGAACAGGCAAGGACATCTATATCGGCGTCTCCATCAAGATCCGTTGTAAATACTGAGTAAGGACCGTTGATGTTCTGATTGATCGTGTGCTTCGTCCAGAAAAGACCGGTACCGAGATTATTCTCCCACCATGCTATCTCATCCCCGATGAAGGCTGTAGCAGTAATGTCGATATCACCGTCACCATCGATGTCTGACGCATGCAGTGCTCCAGCGTTGTCAAAATTGTCGGTGACCACGTGTCTGGTCCAGCATGTTGCGGTTCCGTCATTCTCCCACCATAGGATCTCATCACTGTTACTTGCAACACAAAGTACATCAGGAAAGCCGTCTCCGTTGACATCCTCCGCAAAGGCCGACCTGGGGTAATTTATCCCGGTACCGATTGTATTCACCATGGCTTCCAGAGTGAGCCGCAGCGACCCGACCACCGGATAGCACCCCTCCTGAGAATCGTAATCATCATCCCATGTGAGAACAGGACCCCATACACCGGAATCACCTGACCAGCTGGTCTGTTCGGCGATCTCAGCAAACGATCCGGAGTATAGAATCAGAATAGTAACAGATAGAAGACATAATTTCATTGTTTCACTCCAAAGTTCAATGTTCACACTGCCAAAGCTGTGATGGCAGATAAATATCAGAGTTGTATTTCTTTTTTATTATATCAATTTGTTCTATTGCTGACCATGATCCCTGCATAACCCTTCTCCCGGCAGGTCGACAGTCATTCCACTGGTTCATCAGCCATTTATTGCTTTGACATCTCAGGACTGTGTACTGTATTATTATATAACAGGGGGGGAATTCTATAGGATGAACGATGTCGAACATTCTTCAAGGAGGTAACTATGTATCGGAAAACCGGAATTTTCAGATTTACTCTGATCTTCTCAGTTTTCATTCTTGTTTCACTGGCAGGCGCGTTTGAGCAGAATACGGTGGAAATACCATATGGAAATTCAGATGCCCGTCCACCTGATGAATGGGTGGTTCATTCAATTGGAAACCTGTCTTCTGCACTGATAAATATCGGTATATGGGGTGATCCATGGGCTACCTACCCATCGATGGAGTGGCCTTCCGGATCTGCCAACAGCTATCTCTGGTGCGGCGATGCATGGTCATCGTGCTATGGCGATATCACTCCAAATAGTGTAACCGACAAATTTGCGAGTTGTTCTGATTACGGAAACTGGGAACTGCAGCCGAGCGAGGGATATCCCATTGAGTATCTCCTTCCCGGTTTGGTCGCTCCCGAGCAGTCACAGTATGGAATGGACGACTGGGACCCGGCAAACAATTCGAACCCTTACGGCATTGGTTTCTGGGTCGAAAATTATACATGGGATACGCCTGGTTTCGACAATTTCATGGCAATGGAGATGGTCGTCACCCACCACAGTGCCAACGGCAATCCGGGTGTTCCTCTTGATGCTCTGGTATTGGGCATCAGGGGTGACTGTGACGTCGCTACCGCTGATGTTACTGAATGCCACCTGGATGATCTTGTCTACTACGATGGACACGCCATCTGGTGTAATGATCCTGACGCCACTTTCGAGTATGTTTTTGACAATGGAGTGAACGCAAGCGAACAGGATTATTATACGTACCAGCAGAACCCTGATAACCCGCTTGCTCCGAGTAACCCTGAGAATATCTTTTATCACTACAATTACATCGGCGTGGACGGCATACCGGATAACGATGTAGATCAGAACGGTGTCAGCGATCATTTCACCATTCTCGCGAAGGTTATCGGTACGGATACTCTATACTGGCAGGATCCCGAATCCGGCGTTACTCTCTTCTCCGACGGCATGCCATACTACCATCTGGAACACATTGTCGGAGATACTACATTCCTGGTCGTGCCGCGAAACCTGAGCTACATGTGGGACAGTGATAATCCAGGCAGCAGTGAAGACGACTCCGGAGAACCTCTCATCTCAACTTACTGTAACGGTTTCATCGGCTGGCGCCTGCTCGACTTCTGGGTTGTAAAGGCTGATAAATCCATTGAAAGACCGATAGACGTATACGGTTATCCCATTCCTATAAGCCATGCATGGTGGAACTGGGAATCTGATCCGGGTAACGATCCTGAAAAGTACAACTTCATGTGGGGGCTCAACCCCGATGCGAACGGTCAGTACAGCGGACCCGCGTACATGTCCGACTGGTCCGGCAATCCCAACGCGCCTGTAGCTTTAGTCCCGGATAACCCCGGGCCTTTTCCATTCGTTTTCGATAACCCGATATCGATTGACTATCCGGTTTTCGACTACAGGTTCCTCATGTCCATGGGTCCTCTCAGTCTCGCGGATGGAGATTCTCTTCACATAGTCGGCGGATGGGTTCTAGGGCTCGGTCTTGATGGGCTCAGGA
>JAUXIK010000136.1 GCA_030620995.1 Candidatus Aegiribacteria sp. | reverse complement strand
CATATTGACTCGGATGGGAATATGCTTTTCCCGAATATCTTGACATCTTTAACGGTCGAAGTTCTATTTTAGTATAAGAAAGGAGCATGTAATGAAATATTTTATCTTTGTTCTGGCTGTTCTTTTGATTGTTTCCGCATCTGCAGATGATCTGAAGAGAAACTCGATAACACTGAGATGTCTTGACCCATCTGGTGAGATTGCTCTTGGGTATGAGTACGCTCTGAGTGGTCATCATCGTCTGAAAGCAGCTGTGGGGTTGTCCGGTGGCGGTTTCGGAGCATGCGCAGGTTATGGATACCTGACTAATCCTCGAGGTTTCGGACTTGAAAGCGGAATCGCCGCAGGATTCGGAGAGAACGGTCTTCTATTGATAATCGAATCTCTATTCGATGAGGATAATGCTGAAGGAGATTTCGTTGTCATAAGTGTTCCTCTGGGGCTCAGATACTCAGCAGGATCAGGATTCCGATTGGATCTGGGCGCCAGTGCCAACTACTTCACCGGCACTGATACCGATCTTGACGGTATAACATATGTAATACCGTACCTGAATCTGGGATGGGGTTTCTAGCCGGTTTATCAAACTCTATTAATTGAGCCGCCGGGATTGATGATTTCTGCAAATTTCAGCGGCTTTTCTTTTTAGAGACATCCCCGGAAGAGAGCGGGTCACAGTTCCTATTGATGTTGTCAGAAAAGAACTGTTATGGAGTACGGTATTATTGCTTCAGGCGAAAAACCAGATTTCATATCAGCTGAATAGAACTGATTACGAGATATGATTATGGCTGATTGACGGGTTAACTTTTAAGGTATGAAGCCACAATTCCAGCCAGAACAAGCGAACAGAGCTTGGATTCCGCCGAGTCTGCGCGGGAAGTGAGCGTTACAGGATGTGTTGCACCCATTATCACGGCAGCACCCTCAGCATTTGAAAGGAAAAGAAGCGTTTTGTATAGAATATTTGCGGATTCGATATCCGGCAGCAGTACAATATCCACCTGACCTGCCACAGAACTTTTTATCTTCTTGATTCTTACCGCTTCTGGAGAAACTGCGAGATCCATGGCAAGCGGACCGTCAAAATCGGTGCCTGTAATTTCACCATCTTCAACCATTTTTTTAATCTTTGCAGCTTCCATCGTGCGGGGCATTTTCTCATAGGGTATTTCTTTGGCGCATAAATAGGTTGATTTCGGAAGATCAATTCCGAGAGCATTTACAACTGTAATGGCGTTTTTCAATATCTGGACTTTCTGGTCAAGTCTCGGTTTGATATTCATACCTGCATCGGTTACTGTGAGCAATTTCGGATATGTTGGGATATCAAAAACAGCTACATGACTTAGAAGACCCGGACCTCGAATACCTTTCTCGTTATCCAGTATTGCTTTCAGAAAGATGGAACTGGCAACAAGCCCTTTCATTATAACATGAGCCTCACCGTTTCTGATAAGCTCAACTGCCTTTTCCGCAGCAGGTTTGTCTTCCGCAACATCTATGATATCCATGCCGCTTATATCAACTCCAGCTTCGTCAGCTGAATGTTTGATCGCATCAGAGCCGCCTATCAGAACGGCTTCGATCATATTTTCATTTACTGCTGTCATTACGGCCGTCAGCGTTTCAGTTTCATCAGCTCTGACTACTGCCACTCTTCGGGAAGGTAGTACTTTGGCCATTTTTTTCATCTCTGAAAAATTCTGAACTGGCTTCATTGTTTCTCCTTAAGAAAATCAAATGAAAATAGAACTGATAAGAAATGAATATATCTGTGTTGCTGTCAACCCGCAAATTTCACCGGAAATTTATCTTACTCTGTTTCCATTACTCGTGTTATTTCTTTTATCAAATTCTTTATCTTGAATGGTTTAACAAGCTTGCCCTTGAATCCGAATTCGCTGAAATTGGTTATAACAGGATTTGTTGAATAACCGCTGCAAACAATAGCCTTTGCTTCGGGATAAATGGCAAGAAGTTTCCTGACCGCTTCTTTACCGCCCATGCCACCTGGAATAGTTAAATCCATAATAACAACATTAAAGGGATAGCCATTTTTTTCAGCAGATACATATTTTCCTATGGCTTCTTTTCCGTTAACCGCAAAATCTACTGTATATCCACATTCTTCAAGCATTACTTTTGATATTTTCCTGATTATTTCTTCATCATCCATCACAAGTATTCTGGCTGTCTGTCCCGGTGTTGTGATTTTCGTTTCAGGTTGTTTCTTTTCCGGCAATTGCTGTGATTCAGAAGCGTGAAGGTACAGCGTTAAGATTGTTCCCGTGCCAAGTTCCGAATCAACACTTATATACCCGTCATGCTTGCTTATTATCGAATAAACCGTAGCCAGTCCCAGGCCGCTGCCAGCCTGCTTGGTGCTGAAATATGGGTCGAATATCCGGCCAAGGTGCTTCTGATCTATACCTGTTCCTTCATCACGTATTGTGGCTTTGACATATTTACCCTTGCTGAGATTTGGCAATTCATTCTTTAAGACATCAGCATTCTCAAGTGTGATATACAGATGCCCGCCATCGGGCATTGCCTGGTCGGCATTTATTATCAGGTTGGAGAATACCTGCTGCATCTGTCCTTTGTCCGCTTCAGTTATCCAAAGGTCTTCCGCTTTCTTGAAAACAGGCTTTACATTGCTGCCTGACAGGTCAAATTCCGAGACTCCCTGGATTAATTCAAAAAGGCTGATATTCTCTCTGACAGGTTCTCCGCCTCTTGCAAGGGTAAGTAATTGTCTGGTAAGATGAATTGCCCTGTTCATGGAGTTTTCCGCTTCTTCAAGAGACTTGAATCCAGGATGATCTTTGGAAAGCTTCATTTTCGCTATTGAAATATTGCCGAATAATCCAGTAAGGATATTGTTGAAATCATGTGCTATGCCACCCGCCAGAGTACCGATACTCTCGAGCCTCTGCAATTTCCGGAGTTCTTCCTCCGCCCGTTTTCGTTCGGTAATGTCCTCGACCGTCCCTTCATAATACAGGACATTTCCGGATTCATCCCGGACTGTTCTTGAGCTTTCGCGGACGAAGAGGGAAGTACCATCCCGTCTGAACCAGAGCGATTCTAATCCAAGTACGACTTCTTTATCTTTAAGATGTTCACTGAGACCAAAATGCAAATGCTCAGAATCATATCGCACATCATGAAGATTGTGCTGTGCTAACTCATCAAAAGAAGAATATCCCAGCATGCTCACCAGCGCCGAATTGGCCATAAGGATACGTCCCTCGGAAGTGATTCTGTATATCCCTATAACGGTATTCTCAAAAATACCGCGATAGATTTCCTTTTCCTTTTCCTTTTTATCAGTCTCGTATCTGAC
>JAUXIK010000084.1 GCA_030620995.1 Candidatus Aegiribacteria sp. | reverse complement strand
TGACCGAGGGAGATTACGATCTTCAGCTTACGGTGTATAGCAGTGCCGAGGACAGCCTTACAGCACCGGCGGATATTACGCTGTATCCCCTCGGAATCGAAGAAGCACACGGTCAGAACAATGGCTGTTATCTGAGTTATCCGAATCCATTCACTTCAGGTGCAGCATTCACTTACAGGCTTACGGAGAATGAAACCGTAATACTCCGTATCTACGATGTATGCGGACGTCTTGTTGATACCTTGGTGAATGAAACTCAGACAGAGGGAGACCATTCCGTAACATGGGAATTATCTGACAGGTCCGCTCAAAGAATCACCTCAGGAATCTATCTCTGTAACTTCCAGGCCGGGGATGAATTCTCACAGACAGGAAAATTCCTTATCTTCAGGTAGCACGAACAGTGGGATATCGTTCATCTAATAGGTTATCGCGTCGGGAGATTCTCCTTCAGAGGATTCGGTTTTAATACAGATGAATACACCTGATGGGATGCATATGGCCAGATCCCCGGCAGATGTCAGCCAGCCTTTTCTGACGCAATCCTGTCCCGGGCATGGAGATTCCGATATTCTGGCTCTGCTGCTGTCAATCTGTATCTCCAGCTGCCCCATGTTCCCATTCACTCTGAAGGAAGTATCCCGGTCAAGCGGCAGATATTCAGTGTTTCCAGCGGTGTGAATCACCAGCAGCAGTCCGTCTGAATCCTGTGCGCTGTTTGATAAATGCAGTACAAGAAGAACCAGGCCTGCGATCAACGGTATGAGAAGATCGGTCAGACGGAAGAACGAGATGTCCTTATCTGATTTCATGTACGGAGTCTGTCCGATAATGTGCATCGAGCAGAAAAGCCTCGCAACTGAGATAGAATGCTCGGAGATTTGAGGAGAATACTGGATGTATTTGACGATAATATTCGGGTATTATAGCCAGTTGTGTGGGTTTTATGCCGATTATTCATTGTCGGGCAGACTCCTCAGATTTAGGCTGCGGCCGCATACCCTGCATAGGCCTTTGTTCATGCCGTCCGTATTTACTTCAATGCCGTCTCTGCGCACGCACAGATTGGAGCATGATGGACAGACAATATCCCCGCTGTCCAGCCCTACGTTCCCGAGATAGACAAAATTGAGTCTTTCAGAAAATACTTCCTTTGCGTGAATGAGTGTTTCAATGGGAGTAGGATGTCTCTTCAGCTTGTAACGCGGAAAGTATCTTGAAATATGAAGCACTGTATCGTCACCGCACTCATGTGCGAGCCAGTCAGCCATTTTTTTCCATTCATCAGGAATATCATTTTCACCCGGAATAACAAGAAATGTAACCTCCAGATGACATTCTGATTCAGCCAGAATTTTTAATGTATCCAGAACAGTCGGAAGTGATCCTGCACAATGTTTTGTGTAAAACTCATCCGACCAGGATTTAAGATCAATATTCCAGGCATCGGTTATTCCTATCAGCTGCTTGAGAGGCTCCGGATTGATCATTCCGTTTGATACCATAACCGAGACACCGCCCTTTTCCCGAACAAGTGGTGCGGAATCGGAAATATATTCGTACCATATTGTCGGTTCTGTATAGGTGTATGCTATTCCGATACTTCCGCTGTTCATAGCCATCACAGCAAGATCGGTCGGAGAAACATATCTTACCGGTACATTCTTGCCCTGGGAAATCGACCAGTTCTGACAGAAATCGCAGCTCATGTTGCATCCTGCCGGACCGGTCGAAAGAATTGATGAACCAGGAAGGAAATGGTACAGCGGTTTCTTTTCAATCGGATCTATCGAAAGTGATACACATCCGCCATATCCTGGAAGATATGGAACTCCGTTCTTAACGCCCCGAACTCTGCAGAACCCGTAAGAGGTGGAGTCAGCGCCCCATGTGCACCCTCTTGGACAGAGCAGGCATCTCCACTCTTCCCCGTCTTTCTCAAACCACTCAGGTTTTCTCACACTTCCCCCCTTCTCCACTCCGTCAAATTTCCGCCTTCATCTTCCATAATTATAATAATCAAACTGAAGAGCGAATCAGGTACTGAGTATGCAATATCTGTTCCTCCTACCGCGATAGCTGTAGCCAGCGCGTCTGCAATCATTGATCTTTCAGCAACCACGGTCACTGAAGCCACTCCTGTCTGTGGATATCCGGTGCGGGGATCAAGAATGTGGCAGAATCGGCATCCGTTTTCGAATATGCAGCTTTCATAGTCTCCTGAAGTCGCGACCGCTCCGTTCTCAAGCATGATCATTTCCTGAATCTCATCCAGCCTCGGATTTCTGACCGCAAGCCTCCAGATTCTTCCGGTTTCAGAATCACCTCCACAGCGAATCTCCCCTCCAATCTCAACCAGAACCGCGTTTGCGCCGCGCTCCACAGCGAGATCATAGACTCGATCCGCCGTGTATCCTTTCGCTATAGCGCCAAAATCCAGGAGTGTCCCGGAGTTCAGTCGAATTGTATCATCGGAGATCGTCAGGTTTTCAAGACCGGATATGGAAAGGGCATTCTCAATCGAAATACTGTCCGGAATATGAGGATCATGCGGAAATCCCCATACGTTTACGAGAGCTCCAATTGATGGATCAAAAAGTGAATCCGTCACGGAGGCAATAAGAAACGAGACTTCAAGAAGATGCTTGAGATCAATGGACATTTCAGAGGTGCATGCATAACCGCGGCTGTTCAATAAAGATACCTCTCCCTGACTGAACACACCCAGTTCAAAATCAAGATGCCCTGCAAGTGAATCCATTTCACCCAGAATATGGGCTGCTGATTCTTCCTGCGCAATAACTGTATAAGTCGCATAAGTTCCAAGTACCGGAGTTCTTCTGCGCAGTTCAACAAGTTCAGGTTGGTTCTGCGTAAATATCGCCCGAACCAGGACAGCAATCAGAATAGTCAGCAGAAGAACGACCATTAGAACATACGACGAAAGTTTCCTGCTCCCGGACATCAGAATCGCTCCAGCTTTTCCTCCTCATTCTTAATATCCAGATGATATCTGCAGTATTTGGAACCGGGCACAGAAGGACGGCCGCACTCAATACACTTAAGTGTATCACCTGCTTTCCGGCGAATCTCCTGAGGCGGCGCGCCAATGCCGGATATATGCATGAATATCAATCCAACAGCGGATAAAATTATCAGGAGTACAGCAAGACCAGCCAGAGCCCAGCTGAATGTTCTGGAGCTGCCCAGAAGGAAGCCCAAAGTCCAGATCAGGATACTGGCTATAAGACAGATTTTCAATATCGTTCTGAGTCTCCTCAATAGATTATTCCCTTCTTCTACGGACACACTCTTAAAACAGATCAATGAAACTGATAAGGTGATTAACTCCAAGAACGGCAATCCCGGTTTCTTTCTCGCCGGATACAAGCAGAGCGATTCCGCCTGCTTCCACCGCAATATTCAACCAGCCGATTCCCCTTCCGCTGTCAATCTGTCCCCAGCCCGGAAACAAAAGTGATTTCCAGGGATGAACAGAATCGGATACTTCGGATACCGGAGTCAGATCAGTTGTATCCTCATAAATATAGTAATCAGGAATTCCCGGCCTTCGAAGTAACGTTGGAAATCCGGCTGTTCCCACTTCGAACTCCCTGAGTTCAGCTGACCGCCATAAGTCCAGCTGGCTTAAAGTACCGTTGAGAACACTATCAATGCTGGAGATTCTACATCTTATTCCGATCCAGCTCATGTCGTCCACGCCAACTACATCAAGCGCTAAATCCGTAATCCTCATTCCGGGAAAACGATCCAGACATTCTTCGATCACAGTGAATACTCTGTTGATGGTATACATTGGAATACTTGCGGAGTATTCAAGAATTCCTGAAAATTCCACATTTGCGGCACTCAATGAATCAGGATATACGCTGTGCTCGCCTTCCAGTGTCATTCCCGCTCTTGTCGTCAGTTCCAGCTGAGTTCTCCCTGCTTCAGGCAGTCCCCTGGTGATCTGAATTCTTATTACACTTACAAAAGGTTCTCCCTGTATGAGATCCTGCACTACCGCGAACTCAAATGGAGTCTGCGCAATGGTTAAAGAAGCAAGTATCAGTAAACTCAATGTAATGATTCTCATCCGGATCTCCTCTTCAGTTTTCCTGCGTTATTCTGCGCCAGTTATCACCGGCAACGGCTTCTACGCTTTTCCGATCCCATCCTCTTCTATCCAGAAGTTCAAATATTTCAGGCCAGACCGAACAGTCACGCACTCCTGCCGGAAGGAATTTAGTGCCGTCAAAATCGCTTCCCATGCCCGCATGCGCAGTGTCGGTGATTTCAACAATATGCTCAAGATGATCCGCAATAGTCTCAAGTGAAGCATCCTTCCCCAGAAATTCAGGAACAAATGTTACTCCTACAACTCCTCCGGAGCAGGCTATTTCCCGGATATCATCATCAGGAAGATTCCGCGGAATGTTCTGAATACTTCTGCAATTGCAATGTGTGGCAACAGTTCTGATGCCAAGTGAAATCAGATCCGTTCTCGACTGATCACAAAGATGTGATACATCCAGAATGACTCCAGCATCATGAAGCTGCAAAGCCAGGTTCTTCCCCTTTATTGAAAGCCCTGTATCCGCGCCGATTCCACCCCCGAGGGAATTTTCACCGTTCCATGTAAGAGAAGCAAAGGACAATAATTCAATTATTTCTTCTCTGTTCTCAATCTCCATCAGGGGTTGGCAGCCCTCAAGCAACAGCAGAAGTTCTATTGAAGATCTCTCCGCAATTTCTCTGTAAAGAGAAATCCCATGGTGAAAGGCGGTCATCCGGTCTTTTGCGGCTTCAGCACAGACCGCGGTCAAAAGTTGAGTAACACCGGCGCGCTTCGCTCGGGGCTGATCAACATGTGTTAATTTGTTTCCCTCCAGGAAACTTTCAGCATCCGGAAGTTTAAGAATTGTATCAACATGGGCATCGAATACTGAAGGGTTCACTCGCTGCCGTTCTCAGATGACAAAGAGTCAGGTGGGAAGAATATGCGGGAGAATCCATCTACAAATGTGTCAGCTTTGAGTATTAGAAAGATAACAAGCAGGAGTAATAAAATATAGAATAGAGTTCTGGCTTTTCCGCTTTTCCGGGGGTGCTTTTCCTGCCAGTCACCGATAATTCCCATCTGCTACTCCATGAGCTTTTCTATCCTGAATTGACGGCGAAAAGTTGGAAGACCGGGAAATTCGATTGAATCAGGATAGGATACAACGTATACGTTACCCTCGAATCCGGTTTCGCTGTAAAAGCGTGACTGATAAACCGCATTGGAACACTCATCTGAATTCCGGTACTCTCCCCACTTATAACGGAATTTCTCTGGCCGGCGGGGAAGGGGGTAACGGACTTCCACTCCCTCATATACCTCATTAAGCTCACTCTGAACTCTGGATGGAGTACTATATAACACATTAACGTATTTTACCGCGACACTGACCACAAGAATTACAACCGCGAGTATAATTGCGTAAAGGTTGTTCCTACGTGATAAAAAATCCAGCATAATTCCCTACCATCCTGACAGGCATCGTCTGACTATGTCTTTCGATGCCTCTTCCAGAAGTCTGTTTCGCGCATCAATCTCTGTCTCAGTATCGGGGTCATAAACCAGCCAAGTGGTAACACTCTCATTACTGATTATATCCGTTTCCCGCAAAAGATCAATGAAAGTTATTTCAACCCTTATTTCAAGTTTATACTCCTCCACCTGTTCCGAGGATGTATAGGAATAAGGCGATTTTAAATATGCAGCAATGGTCCCCTCTATCTCTGAATCCTGTCCCTCAAGCACTACGGCAAGCCTTCCGTCCCTGACCATCATTTCAGTTACCCTGGATGTGATATCCTGTTCGAGACCGTACTGCGTCACCCTGCTTCTGATCGGAATGATCTTAACGGATTGAATGTGTTCCGGAAGGCTTCCACGGAAACCATAGCTGCACCCCGCACTGATTATCAGCAGCAGTAGCATGGGGATAAAAAGGAATTGCGAACTTCTATTTACCGGAATGGCCAAACCCTCCATCCCCCCTTTCCGTATAAGGCACTTTCTCAATAGTCTTGAATACAGGATAGGCGACAGGAGCAAGAACCGCCTGAGCTATTCTGTCGCCGCGTTCCACCAGGAAAGGTTCATTCCCCAGATTAGCCAGAATGATCTGAACTTCACCTCTGTAATCCGAATCAATCGTACCGGGGGAATTCAGAACAGTTACGCCGTGTTTCAACGCGTTACCGCTTCTTGGTCTTATCTGCCATTCATATCCGAGGGGTATCAACACCTTGAGACCGGTCGGGATGAGAGCTCTCTTCCCAGGATCTATTCCGACTGGTGAGTGAATGGCAGCCATCAGATCCACACCGCTTGAGCCATGGGTCGCCCTCGCAGGAAGGGGAAGATCGCATGCATGCTCAAGCACTTCAAGCAATACTTCTATTCCCATATGTTCCCCATCCTGCAGAACAATCCATCACTGAAATGAAGATGATTCAGTTTTTCTGATCAACATCTTTCATTGTCAAATCTATCTTACCGTTATCTTTAATAGCGGTTACCTTGACTTTTACATGCTGTCCCCGTTTGAGAACATCCTCCACGTTCTCAACTCTATCTTTGCTGATCTGACTGATATGGACCAGCCCGTCAGTTCCGGGCATTATCTCAACAAATGCTCCGAAATTCAAGATGTTAACAACAACGCCGTCGTATATCTGGCCAATCTTTGGTTTCCCTGTTGAAAGCTCTATCAGCTCCAGAGTTCTGTTCGCGGCTTCAGCGTCATCCGACAGGATAACGACAGTACCGTCATCTTCAATATTGATGTCAGCGCCTGTTTCTTCCGTTATCGCACGGATGTTCTTGCCACCGGGACCTATCAGTTTACCAATCATGTCTTTTTCGATCGTGATCGTGTATACCCTTGGAGCGTATTCACTCAAAGATTCGCGGGGTTCGCTGATGACGGAGTCCATTTCATCAAGAATGAAGATTCTATTCTCTCTGGCTCTTCCCATAGCCTCTCCGAGGACATCAAGCGATATTCCTTCAACTTTGAGATCCATCTGTATTGCTGTGATACCGGTTCTTGTTCCCGCTATTTTCAGGTCCATATCACCGAGGTGGTCTTCAACACCGGCGATGTCTGAGAGAATAATGTAATCATTCCCGTCAGATACAAGGCCAAGCGCAACACCGGCTACAGAATCTGATATGGGAACTCCGGCATCCATCAGGCTGAGTGAGCTTCCGCAGATCGTGGCCTGACTGGAGGAACCATTCGATTCCAGAATATCCGATACAACTCTTACCGTGTAATTGAAATCATTCTTTTCCTTCGGCATTACATGAGAAAGCGCCATCTCAGCAAGATGGCCGTGGCCTATTTCCCGTCTGCTGGGTCCGCGAGCTGGTCTGACTTCACCAACGCTGAATGATGGGAAGTTGTAATGAAGCATGAAATCCTTGGTGTATTCACCCATCAAAGCATCGATGCGCTGTACATCTCTTGCGCCGCCAAGAGTGACAGCGACAAGTGCTTGAGTCTCTCCTCTGGTGAACAGCGCGGAACCGTGAGGACGCGGCAGTACGCCAACCTCGCATGTGATCTTGCGTACATCGCTCTCAGCGCGGCCGTCCGGACGCTTGCGATCAGCAAGCAGTTTCTGTCGAACAAATGACTTTTCCGCATCATGAACGGCATTTGAAACTATTTTTCGAAGCTTTACTTCATCATCCAGATGTTCATATTTTCCTGTAAGTTCTTCAAGAGCACTATCTAAAGCAACCTCTCCCGCCTCGGAAAGAGAGTTCTTCACACCGTTTCCATATACTTTTTCAAACTCGGGGAAAGCGATTTTGTTAATTATTCCCTGAAGATCCTCCGGAATATCAATTGCGATTTCCGGCTGACGTTTTTCTCTGCCGGCAAGACCATGAAGCTCAATCTGCAGCTCATTTATCCTGGCTCCTTCAGCCGCGGCTTGTTTGATTGCCTCCAGTACCAGTTCTTCCGATAGCTGATCGGTAGAGCCCTCAAGCATAACAACATCGCTGCCTTTGACGGCAACAACAAGATCAAGTTCGCTTATCTCCTGTTCGTCCATTGTAGGATTTATTACGAACTCTCCATCGATTCTTCCGATTTTCACTGATGATACAGGTCCATCCCAGGGGATATCTGATATCAACAATGAGGCTGAAGCTCCAAGCATCGCCAG